>CAZQLF010000028.1:0-12841 GCA_964594035.1 uncultured Rhodospirillaceae bacterium
TCTGGGGCCGGTGACCGCAGCGAAGCTGGTGGAAGAACTTGGCCGCGGGCGGCTCGATCGGGAAATCGATGAGCACGAGGTGCGGGAAATTCTCGCCGGTTCGATTGCAAAACTACTGGAGCCGGTGGCCGAACCGCTGGAGCTCAATCCCAGCCACCGGCCCCATGTGGTTCTGGTCGTCGGTGTCAACGGCAGCGGCAAGACCACCACCATCGGCAAGCTCGCCCATTTCTATCGCGAGCAGGGCAAAGGTGTGGTGCTGGCGGCGGGCGATACCTTCCGCGCCGCGGCGGTCGAGCAGCTGAAGATCTGGGGCGAGCGCATCGGTGTGCCGGTCATCGCCGGCGCGCCCGGAGCCGATGCGGCGGGCCTTGGCTTCGAGGCGCTGAGCCGGGCGAAGGCGGAGGGCGCCGATCTGCTGCTCATCGATACCGCCGGCCGGCTGCACAACAAGGCAGATTTGATGGCCGAACTCGGCAAGATCATCCGCGTGTTGAAGAAGCTGGACCCGGCCGCTCCCCATGAATGCCTGCTGGTGCTGGATGCCACCATCGGCCAGAACGCGATTGCCCAGGTCGAAACCTTCCGCGCCCTGGTGCAGGTGAACGGCCTGGCCCTCACCAAGCTGGATGGCACGGCGCGCGGCGGCGTGCTGGTGGCGCTGGCCGAGCGCTTCAGGCTGCCGGTGCGGGCCATCGGCGTGGGCGAAGGAGCGGAGGATTTGCGGCCCTTCGAGGCCGCGGCGTTCGCCCGCTCGCTGCTCGGCCTTCCGTCCAACTAATTGTTTGCGAACGGTAAAGGCGCAACCCGCTTCCGCCGGCCCAGCCCCATGGTATGGTCCGCCCCCGGGGAAGGTAGGGGTTGGTTGCGAAGGCGTTGGGGCAATGAAGCCACGGCAGATCATCAATGACGTGATGGCCGCGATCTATGATCGTGGGCCCAGGGGTGCGATTGCCGGCCGGCGCCGGGAAATCGATCTGGGCGGCGGGCTGATCCTCGACGACATCGGGGGCCAGGCCGTCGTCGATCCCCATGTCATCGGCTTCATGCTGCGCTATCTCGATCCCGGCGACACCATGATCGATGTCGGCGCCAATATCGGGATCTACAGCGTGCTGGCAGGCGCCATCGTGGGCAGGCGCGGCCGGGTTGAGGCGTTCGAGCCCAGCCCAACTTTGCGCCCCTGCCTGGAAGCCAATCTTCGCCGCAACGAGCTCACCAATGTGCGCGTCCATGCCAAGCTCGCCGGCGGCCGGCGCATGATCGATCCCTTCGTCGATGGCATTGGCCGCAGCGGCCGGCGCCGCGTGCCGGGAAAACGTGAATGGGTGAAACAGCAAAATCTGCTGCATATCCCCAGCGTTCAGATCGACGAGGTTGCCGTCGGCCGGCGCTGCAGCCTGCTGCGGATCGATGTGGCGGGCTATGAGATGCGCGTGCTCGAGGGGGCGGAAGAATTGCTGCGCCGGCCCAACCCGCCAGTTCTGCTGGTTGCCGTCGACAAGGCGCTATCCGATTACGGCCATTCGCCGCGCCAGATCATGGGCTGGCTTGCTGCCCGCGAATATGCCGCCTGTTTCTATGACGGGCGGCGCCACATGATGGTGCATGCAGGTGATCCCTGGCGGCTCCATCGCATCCTGTTTGCTTTTCCCGTCGGCGCGCATAACCTGATCTCCCAACGTCTCGCCCGGCGCGCCGACGCCGCCTGATCCTTTCACTTTCTCGTTTCTCCTTCCGATCCTGTCATGACGTCCCCCGCGGTAATCGTCCTGCTCGTGCTGCTGGCTGCCGTCTTGCATGCCTGCTGGAACGCTCTCGTCAAGACCGGCGGCGACCGCCTGATGTCCACCGCCATGATCGCGGTGCTGAGCGGCGTCATCGTGTTGCCCTTCCTGCCTTTCGTCGATGTGCCCGCGACGGCGAGCTGGCCTTTCCTGATGGGCTCCGTCGTCGTGCATTTCGGCTATTACTACGGTCTCTCGCGCATGTACGAGACCGGCGATTTCAGCCTGGTCTATCCACTGGCCCGCGGTCTTTCGCCTTTGCTGATCGCCGTTCTCGCTGCCTTCTTCGGCGGCGAGTTCATGCATGATTGGCAATATATCGGTGTCGTCCTGGTATCCGCCGGCATCGTCAGTCTCATGTTCGGCCGCGGCTGGCCGCGCGGTGATCATCGCACCTCGATCCTCTTCGCCGGCTTCACCTGCCTCACCATCGCGGCATACACCCTGTTCGACGGATTCGGGGTGCGCCATTCCCATTCGAGCCTCGGCTACATCACCTGGCTCTTTGCCATCGATGGCGTGCCGTTTTTCGCGTTCGTGCTGGCGCGGCGCGGCCGCGCTCTCACCGGCTATATCCGGAAGAACTGGCCGGCCGGGCTTGGCGGCGCGGCCATGTCGGCGCTCGCCTATGGCATCGTCATCTGGGCGCTGCAGGTTTCCGCCATGGCGGGGATCGCCAGCCTGCGCGAGACCAGCGTGATCTTCGCCGCCGCCATCGGCGCCCTGTTCATGGGGGAACCCTTCGGGCGCTGGCGCATCATCGCCGCGGTGATGGTGGCAGCGGGCAATGCGCTGATCCACCTTTAGCGTTTGGTATGCCTCGCCGGCGCTGTCCAGCCGCGATACCCGCCGAGAAACAGGCTCACGGTCTGGCTCGCCCAACTGTCGAGTTCGCGTTTGCTCATCGCCACGCCCTGGCCAAGCGCACGGCGCTGCGGCGAGGCGATGACCATCTGCATGAATTGGATGGCGGCGAAACGCGCCATCTCGGCGGAAAGACGCTTGCTGGAAGCTTCGCGCTGCAGCAAGGCGGCAATTCGTTCGATGGCTTCCCGGCCGGCCGAGCGTTCGGCCATGGCCGCAGCAAGGTCGGGAAAGCGCGTCGCCTCGGCCATGATGACGCGGTGCAGCGCCAAGGCCTGCGGATCCAGCGCAGCGTGCAGGATGATCCCCGCCAGGCGCGTGAGTATTTCCTCCAGGGTTCCGCCGACGAACAGGCCCGACACGTCGGGCGGCCTGAGGCGGCTGACGATGCGGTGCACCACAGCGCCGAACAATGCTGCCTTGTCGGGATAGCGGGCGTAGAGCGTGCGCTTGGAAATGCGCGCCTTTTCGGCCACCAGCTCGATGGTGGTGTCGCCATAGCCGGTCTCGAGAAAAAGATCGGCGGCAATGTCGAGAATCCGGTCGCCGAGCAGCAGGGCCTGCTCGCGCGATGGCCGCCCGGGCCGGGGCCGCGTCTGTCTCATCGGTGATTGCCATCCCCCGGCTCGATCAGCGGCGCGATTCGGCCGCGGCGCACACTATCCGGCGAACGCCGCAGCATCACAACCGGCTTGCGCCAGACCTTAGTCGCCGCCGCTCGAGCAAGATCGGATCAGGTTGACAACCTGATCCGTGAATCTTGCTCTTCGAAGTAGCGGCTGATCAGTAACCCCAGTGACGGTGCCAATGGCCGCCGCCGTAACAGCAACCGCCGCCGTAATAGCCGAAGCTGACGCTGGGGCCGCCGTAATAGTAACCCGGACCTGGGCCATAGCCCGGCCCTGGCGCGTAGTAATAGCAACCGCCAAGGCTGCCCATCATGGCCAGCAGGAGCACCGTGCGAAGCACGCGCATTCCTGACCTCCCTCTGGGCCTGGATGGCCCTCGACATAATGATACGCTTGCGTTTCATTTTGGCAAGAGACGCAATTGGGGTATCCGCCGGGCCGTTCGGCGCGAGGACTAGTAGTCGCCGCGTTCACCTGGCGGATTGGAATGGACAGTGTGGTTGCCGCTGTTCAGGCTCTCCCGGTAATACCCCAGCGACCAATGCGCCGAGGGAAAGGCGAGATCACTCCACGGAATTTCGGTCCAGTCGAACAGGCCGACCTCGAGGCTCTCCGGCCCCGCTCTCACATCATCGGACAGCAGCCGGGCGACATAGATCAGCTGCACCTGAGAAAGGCGGGGAATGTTGTAGACCGCCAGCAGACGTTCGATTTCGATCTCGGCGCAGGCTTCCTCGCGGGCTTCGCGCAGCGCGCCTTCGGTGCTCGTCTCGTTCAGCTCCATATAGCCTGCGGGCAGCGTCCAGTATCCCTTGCGCGGATTGATGGACCGCCGGCAGAGCAGGATGCGCTCGCCCCAATGGGCGACGCTGCCAACGACCACCTTCGGATTCTCGTACTGGATGAAGCCGCAATCGCGGCACACCAGCCGGCTACGGCTATCCCCTTCGGGTTGGCGATGCTCGAAATTGGCGGGTAGCGGCGCCTGTCGCGTGGGCTGCGCCTGGCTTTTGGCCTCAACCTGAACTTTGGATTTCCGATCCATGCGACAATCTGGCGCCGGGCCCATCCTGTGACAAGCTCGGGCCTTGCAAGCAAGGCAGGCCAGCCCCAATTG
Organism: uncultured Rhodospirillaceae bacterium; assembly: GCA_964594035.1. GTDB lineage: Bacteria > Pseudomonadota > Alphaproteobacteria > Dongiales > Dongiaceae > DASXQK01. The sequence goes on from CAZQLF010000028.1 coordinate 4,398, forward strand.
CGTTACGCGCCCAAACGGGTTGCGTCTTGCCCCTTTATTGTTGCATGTTCCGGTCCGGTTTGCCCTGGCAGACCCCAGCATCCTCCGGACAGAAGCTCGAGACCGCCATGACCTACGTCGTCACCGAAGCCTGCATCAAGTGCAAGTACATGGATTGCGTGGAAGTTTGCCCGGTCGACTGCTTCTATGTCGGTGACAATATGCTGGTCATCCACCCGGACGAGTGCATCGACTGCGGGGTGTGCGAGCCCGAATGTCCGCCGGAGGCAATCAAGCCGGATACCGAACCGGGGATGGAGCGTTGGCTGGGGGTCAACCGGGAGTATGCCGAGGCCTGGCCGAATATTACCCGGAAGGGCGAAGCTCCTGCCGATGCCGATCAGTGGAAGGGCGTACCGGACAAATTCACCAAGCATTTCAGTCCCGAACCGGGAAAACCTTAACTAAAACATAGTTTTGGCCGGATTATTGAATCTGGCCTTGGAATCTGTTACAATCCTGCAACAGTAAGAACGGTTTTTAGCCGTTCAACGTTGAGTAACGCGTACCCAAGGGGCGGTTTCTCGCCCAACTTCGGGAACAGGGGGCGAAGCGGCATGGCTCGGCACATCTCCGCGCCAAGCAAGGGCTCTGTGACTGCGTCCAGCGGTAGCGGGATTAGGTCGGCTATGAAGACGTCTGCAACAACCAAAACCAAAGCAAAGGCGAAAAAACCCGTGAGCAAGGATATCGGATTTCGCAAGGGTGATTTCGTGGTCTACCCGACGCATGGCGTCGGCCGCGTTCTCGGCGTCGAGACGCAGGAAATTTCGGGCCACACCCTGCATGTCATCATCATCAACTTCGACAAGGACCGCATGACGCTACGCGTGCCCGTTGCCAAGGCGAAGAATTCGGGCCTGCGGCGGCTCTCCACGCGCAAGATCATGGATACGGCTCTCGCCACCCTGAAGGGCCGCTCGCGCGTGAAGCGGGCGATGTGGAGCCGGCGCGCGCAGGAATACGAGGCCAAGATCAATTCCGGCGATCCGGTGTCGATTGCGGAAGTCGTGCGCGATCTGCATCGCAATGCCGATCAGCCCGATCAGTCCTATAGCGAACGCCAGATCTACCAGGCCGCCCTCGATCGCCTGGTGCGCGAGCTGGCCGCCGTCGAATCCATCGACGAGAGCGCGGCCACGCAGAAGCTCGAACAGCTGCTGAAAGCCGCGTAAACTCCGGCCATCGGTGTTCTGCCGCACGCTGCCCGCATCCGCGGGCGGCGTGAACGGCGCGCTGGCGCAAGGGTTTTTCGCGCCAGCGATCATGCGAACGACGGGGGCGGACCTTCGGGTGAGCAAGGACCGGGACAAGTTCGCCGTGCTGCACGCCGCCCGCCGCGTCTGGGCGGTCGCTGCCATCCATGGCGAGGCCGAGGCGCTCGCCCGGCTGCACACAGCCTTGGCCGTGCGGCTGCAATCCGGCGACCGGCTCGTCTATCTCGGCAATTTTCTCGGCCGCGGTCCCAGGGTGCGCGAGACGCTGGACGAACTCCTCGCGTTTCGCCGCTGGGTGCTGTCGCTCCCGCGCAGCTTTGCCTATGACATCGCCTATCTGCGCGGCGCGCAGGAGGAGATGTGGCAAAAACTGCTGCAGCTGCAGTTCGCGCCCAATCCGCGCGAGGTCTTGAGCTGGATGATGACACAGGGCGTCAGCGCCACGCTCGCAGCCTATGGCGGCGATCCGCAATTGGGTGCCTCCCACGCCCGGGATGGGGCGATGGCCATCACCCGCTGGACCGGCAGCTTGCGTAACGCCATGCAGGCATCGCCCGGCCATTTCCAGCTGATGGCCACACTGCGCCGTGCGGCCTTTACCGACGATAACAGCCTGCTGTTCGTGGCTGCCGGTATCGACCCGGAACGCCCGCTTTCCGAACAGAGCGATTCTTTGTGGTGGGGTGGATCGGCCTTTGCCCGCCTGGACTATGCCTTTGGCGGTTTTAGCCGGGTGGTAAGGGGATTCGACCGGGCCGGCGGCGGGATCAAAAGGGGGGCCTATAGCGTTACGATCGACGGCGGGTGCGGGTTTGGCGGTCCGTTGGTGGCTGCCTGCCTAATGCCAGATGGAGAAATTGTCGATCTGATCCAAGTCTGAATTGGGCCAGTGATCCGACTCTCCTCCCGCCACGTATGGCGGTAGTGGGAGGTTTGGTTCATGGGGAAGATGGACGATGGATGGCTGGATAAAGCCGACATCCGGTTTATCCGCCTTTGCATGAAAACGCCCATGCTGAGCCGGGAGCGGGAGCAGACGCTCGCCTTCTGCTGGCGCGATCGCCAGGACCAGGAATCCCTGCATCAGCTGATCTTGGCCTATGCCCGCCTTGTGGTGGCCGCTGCCGTTCGGCTGCGCGGCTATGGCCTGCCGCTGGGCGATCTCATCCAGGAAGGCAATATCGGGCTGATGGAGGCGGCATCGCGCTTCGATCCTGAGCGCGACGTGCGCTTCTCCACATATGCCGCCTGGTGGATCCGCGCCTCCATGCAGGATTACATCCTGCGTAACTGGTCGATCGTGCGCACCGGTACCACGGCAGCGCAAAAAAGCCTGTTCTTCAATTTGCGGCGCCTGCGCGCGCGTATCAGCGATCCGTCGCGCGTGAACATGACCGATCCCGAAATGGATCAGGTGGCGCGGACCCTGGGCGTACCGGTGAGCGAAGTGGCCGCCATGGAGCAGCGCCTGGCGGGCGGCGATTCATCGCTCAACGTCATTCCGGGCGATGAGGGCGAGGAATCCTGGCAGGATCATCTGGCCGACACGCGCCCAAATCCCGAGGAAGTCTGCACCGATCATCACGATGGCGAGCGCCGGCGCGGCTGGCTCTATGGCGCGCTGTCGCGTCTCTCCGCACGCGAGCGGCGCATCGTCGAAGCCCGCCAGCTTGCCGACAGCTCCCTGACGCTCGAGGACCTCGGCCGCGAATTCGGCGTCAGCAAGGAACGCGTGCGCCAGCTCGAGCAGCGTGCGCTGGGCCGATTGAAGAAAGAAGTGCTCGCGCAGGCTAACGCGTAAGGCGGCCGATTTAGAGAGGGCGGCGCGCCTTCAGCGCCGCCGTCAGCGTCCCGTCATCGAGATAGTCGAGCTCGCCGCCCACGGGCAGGCCATGGGCGAGACGCGTCACCGTCACCGGCAGCTCCGCCAGGCGGTCGGCGATGTAATGGGCGGTGGTCTGGCCATCCACCGTGGCACCGGTGGCGAGCACGATTTCTTTCACGGTCGAATCGGATGCGCGGCGGATCAACGAGGCGATGTTGAGCTGCTCCGGCCCCACGCCATCGAGGGCGGAGAGCGAGCCACCCAGCACGTGATAGCGCCCGCGAAACGCCACGCTGCGTTCCAGCGCCCAGAGATCGCCCACATCGGTGACGACGCAGATGACCGAGGGATCGCGCTTGGGTTCCTGGCAGATGGCGCAGGGATCGGTGCTGTCGAGATTGCTGCAGACGCTGCAGTTCTTCACCGACGCGACGGCACTGGCGATGGCGTCGCCCAAAGGCTGCATCAGGGATTCGCGCTTTTTCAGCAGATGCAGGGCTGCGCGCCGCGCCGAACGGGGTCCCAGCCCGGGCAATCGGGCAAGAAGCTGAATCAGCCGGTCGAGATCACCTGAAGCCATCGCGTGGAGCTAGAAGGGCAGCTTCATGCCGGGCGGCAGCGGCAGCCCGCCGGTGAGCTTCGACATTTCGCTCGCCACGTGCTCGTCGACCTTCGCCTTGGCGTCCTTCGCGGCGGCGAGGATCAGATCTTCCAGCACCTCGACCTCCGCCGGATCGACAAGTTTGGGATCGATCTTCACCCGGCGCATCTCGCCCTTGCCGCTGAGCGTCACGTTCACCATGCCGCCGCCCGCTTGCCCGGTCATCTCCATGCGCTCGAGGGCCGCCTGCACCTCCTGCATCTGGGTCTGCATGCCCTGGATCTGCTTCATCATCTGGCCGAGATTCTTCATGCGCCATCCTCTGGTGACTCTGGTTCGCCTTCTGCCGGCACATCCGCCTCGCTCGGCTTGGCAAGCTCGCGCACGGCCTCGATGGTGCTGCCGGGAAAGGCTTCCATTGCCGCCTTAACCAGCGGATGGGCCAGGATCTCGGCGCGGGTTGCATCCTTTCTGGCGATGTCGTCCTGCTCCAGCGTCGCTGCCCCCGGCTCGCCCGAGATCGAAACCACCCAGCGCCGGCCCGTCCATTCCGTCAGCCGTTGCCCCAGCCGGTTGGCGAGATTGCCCGGCGCCTGGTCTGCGGGGCGAAATTCGATGCGCCCGGTCTCGAAGCGCACCAGATGCACATGGCGATAGAGATTGGTGCGCAGGATCAGATCGCCCTGCTTGTCGGCAAGATCGATCACCTCGAGAAAACTCTCGGGCAACTTGGCGGCTGCCGGCGAGGGCGCCGGCTGGCTGGACGCCGCCGGCTGGCTGCGTGTGCTTTCGCCCACCGCCATGGCCGAGGGGCCCGAAGGCCGCGCGCCATTGCCCCCCGAGCTATTGCCGGACGATGCCGGAGCGCTGCCGCTCTTTGCGACTGGAGCGGATTCCACCAGCTTCTTCGCCAGTTCCCCTGGCGGCGGCATGTCGGAAGCATGCATCAGGCGGATCAGCGCCATTTCAGCTGCCTGCAGGGGCGCCGGTGCGGCCTGGGTCTCGCTCAACCCCTTCAGCAGCATCTGCCAGCAGCGTGCGAGCACCGGCAGAGAGAGCTTGCCGGCGAATTCGCGGCCCCGCTTGCGCTCGATCTCCGAGGCGGCGGGATCGTCTGCCGTTTCCGGCACCAGCTTGATGCGCGTCAGCCAATGGGTGAGGTCGAGCAGATCCTGCAGCAGGAGGGAAGGATCGGCGCCGGAGCGATAGAGCTCTCCCAGAAGGCCGAGCGCGGACGCTGCCTCGCCCTTCATTAGCAGGTCGAAGAGATCGAAGAGCTGGGCACGGTCGGCAAGCCCCAGCATGTCGCGCACCGCCTGCTGGCCGATCTCGCCTTCGGCCAAGGCCAGCGCCCGGTCGAGCAACGAGAGCCCGTCACGCACCGATCCGTCAGCGGCGCGCGCGATCAGCGCCAGGGCTGCGGGCACTATTTTCACGCCTTCAGCGGCAGCGATCTTGCCGTAATACTCGGCGAGCTTCGAAGCCTCCACCCGGCGCAGATCGAAGCGCTGGCAGCGGGAGAGCACCGTCACCGGCACCTTGCGGATATCGGTGGTGGCGAAGATGAATTTCGCGTGGGAAGGCGGCTCTTCCAGCGTCTTCAACAGGGCGTTGAAGGCCTGGGTGGAGAGCATGTGCACTTCGTCGATGATGTAGATCTTGTAGCGCGCTTCCACCGGCGCATAGCGCACGCCCTCGATCAGCTCGCGGATGTCGCCGACACCGGTGCGGCTCGCCGCATCCATCTCGATCACATCCATATGGCGGTCTTCGGCGATCGCCAGGCAGTGCCGGCATTGCCCGCAGGGCGTGGCGGTCGGCCCGCCCTTGCCGTCGGGGCCAATGCAGTTGAAGGCGCGGGCGAGAATGCGGGCTGTGGTGGTCTTTCCCACGCCGCGCACGCCGGTCAGCATATAGCCCTGCGCCAACCGTCCGCCGGCGATGGCATTGGTGAGCGTGCGCACCAGCGCCTCCTGGCCGATCATGTCGGCGAAGGTCGCCGGCCGGTATTTGCGTGCGAGCACGCGATAGGCTTTGGGCGTTGCGTCGTTCATCCGGGCGCCGAAGGGGGAAGGGTGGGAGACCGGACAGCGACCCGCATGGAAACTCGTTACGGCTGCTTCCTTCCGGACCTGACCGGGTTGGCGAGACACACGTCCGCCGCCAGCCTCCCGGGGGTCAATATCGGGCCTCGCCAGAGGCCATGCAAGGGCGAATCGGGTGCGGTTTTCAGCCCTGGCCCAGCGCCCGTTCGGCCGTCTGAATCCAGACCTGCTGGTCGCGCCTATAGCGGCTCGACCCTTGCGCGGCGTATTTCAGGACCTGGGCAAAAATCTTGCGCGCTTCCGCCGACTTGCCCCGGCGCATGAGAAGCTGGCCGTAGCGGCAGCGCACTTCTTCACCCGCGGCATAGCCCACAAGCTGGGCGTATTCGCTCTCCGCCTCTTCATCGCGGCCCAGGCCTTCCAGGCTGCGGGCATAGATCAGATGCGCCTCGCTGGATTCGAAATTGGGATGGGCGTCGCGCAGCCTGTCCAGTGCTGCGACCGCGCCGGCATGGTCCTGCATGCCGAGCCTGGCGCGGGCGAGGCCCATCAGGAGTGCCGTATCGTCGTGATGCACGCCAGTAAGCGACGCCTCATAGAGCTTGGCCGCGGCGGTGAACTCGCCGCGCGCGATATGCTCCTCGGCCAGCAGACGGCGGTTCTCCACTGTGTCTGCGCGTTCGAGATCGGCCTTGCGGGCGCGCAAGTCGCGGGTGGGATCGAGGACCGAGGTGGCCTTGCGATTCAGGCGATGGGCAGCGCGGCTACCCATGACATCCGGCAGCACCTCGGCGACGAGATAGGCCAGCATGCCCGCCATGGGCAGGAACAGCACGACATAGACCCAGAAACGCTCGCGCCCGGTGCGCATGATATGCACGATGCAGGCGATCTCGAGCAGCAGGACAATGATATAGACCGGCATGGCAGCTTCCCCCGCCCGCCATTATGCCGCGAAACCGGATGGCCCCGCCAGCGAGCCGCCAATCTGTCACAAATGATTGCTCCGAAGCCCGCCGCCATGCGAGTTTCCCCCCGCCATGCACCCCCCGGGACAAGACACGAATTTCTATGTCATCGCCGCCCTCGACCGGGCGAGCGCGCATCGGCGCGATGCCGGCTGGTTCGCCGAGCTTTTAGCCGATCCCAATTCCCGGTTGCTGCCGGTCTGGCGCGGACAAAACCTGTTGCGCGAAGGTGATGAGCCGTTGGCGGCACTCCTGCCCCGCGGCGAGTTCGAAAGCCTGCTTGCAGGATCGCCGGACGTGGTCCTGCTCGGCTTCATCGACAAGACGGCGCATTTCGCCCTCGATCTCTCGCACCACGAGCAACCGCCGGCGCTGCCTGGCGTGCGCTTCGCCGATCTGCGCAGCGTGGGACCCTTCATCGAGCGCAGCCAGGGCGGGCTGCTCGCCTATGCCCGTGGCCTCATCTATTGGCATCAGCGCCATCGGTTCTGCGGAGTCTGCGGCAGCCCGACGGAAAGCCGGGAAGCGGGGCATCTGCGCCGCTGCACCAATGTCAGCTGCAATGCCGAACATCATCCGCGGATCGATCCCGCCGTCATCATGCGCATTGAACATGAGGGGCGCATCCTGCTGGGCCGGCAAAAGATATGGCCGCCGGGCATGCATTCCGTGCTGGCGGGGTTCGTCGAGCCCGGCGAAAGCCTGGAAGACACGGTGCGCCGCGAGGTTGGCGAGGAGGCCGGCATTCCCGTCACCGACGTGACCTATCACTCCTCGCAGCCCTGGCCCTTCCCCGCTTCCATCATGCTGGGCTTCACCGCCCGCGCGCTGCATGACCGCCTGCAGGTGGATGGCGAGGAGTTGGAGATGGCGCGCTGGTACACCCGCGAGGAACTGCTGGCCTCGCCGGAGAACGAGACCTTCCGCCTGCCGCGGCGCGATTCCATCGCCCGGCGGCTGGTGGATGACTGGTTGAAGGGGATTAGATAGCGGCTAGGCGCGCTTGCGCATCCGCTGCGGCTTCTCCGCCCAGGCGTGGCGCTCGACGACCAAGTCGAACCAGCGATTGGTGACGGCACGGCACCACTCCGCGCCCTCGTCGAAATGCGCCTCGACCGAGCGCACCACATCGTCGGCCACCAGCTCCGCCATCTCGCCGTACTGGCGCTCCAGCGAGCCCCAGCAGTCGCGCGGGAAATTCACCGCGTCGGCCCTGGTGACTTCGAAGTGGAACTGGAAGCCATAGGTCGTGCGGCCGACCCGCAGAGCCTGGTTGGCGCAAACGCCGTTGGTCATCAACCGCACGCTACCGGGCGGCAGATCGAAACTGTCTTCGTGCAGCTGCATGATCCTGGCTTCGATCGGCAATCCCTTCAGCAGCGGATCGCGCCGGCCAGTCGGCGTCTGGCGCACCGGCAGGTAGCCGATCTCGAGCCCGCCGAAGGGCCACACGCTGCCACCAAAGGCACGCGCGATCAGCTGCGCGCCCAGGCACACACCGAGTACCGGCTTGGCGTGGTCGTGGAACTGGCGGATCAGCGCCAGCATCGGCGGGAAAGCGGGATTCTTAGCATCGTCGCCGGCATGCTGCGGTCCGCCGAGCACGACGAGACCGTCATAACCCGCGGGCGAATCCGGCATCGCCTCGCCATGATGGGGCATGCGCGTATCGAGTTCGGCGCCGCGGGCAATGAGCGTTTCGCCGACAAGACCGACCGGCGTCACGGGGCAATGCTGCAGAGCAAGACA
>CAZQLF010000029.1:0-12652 GCA_964594035.1 uncultured Rhodospirillaceae bacterium
TGCATGTGCGCCGCCGTCTTCGGCTTGTTCTGGCTGGTCGCCATCCTCTGGACCCTGTTCTACAACGGCTTCGGTTCCATCAACCTTGCCGTCTTTACCCAAATGACGCCGCCGCCCGGTAGCGCTGGCGGCCTGTTGAATGCTATCTTCGGCAGCATCGTGCTGACCATCGGCGCGACCATCATCGCGACGCCCATCGGCATGATGGCGGGAACCTATCTCGCCGAGTACGGCAAGAAGGGCACGTTCGCCCAAGTGGTGCGCTTCATCAACGACATTCTTCTGAGCGCGCCCTCCATCGTGGTCGGCCTGTTCATCTACGAAGTCGTGGTCGTTCCCATGGGCCATTTCTCGGCCTGGGCGGGGGTGATCGTACTGGCGGTGATCGGCATTCCGGTGATCGTGCGGACCACCGAGGACATGCTGAATCTTGTGCCCAACGGGTTGCGCGAAGCGGCCTCTGCGCTCGGCACGCCGATGTGGAAGGTGGTCACCTTGATCGCCTATCGCGCGGCGCGTAACGGCATCATCACCGGCATCCTGCTGGCGATCGCGCGTGTCAGCGGCGAGACCGCGCCACTGCTGTTCACCGTGCTGAACAACCAGTTCTGGAGCACCGACATGAACGCCCCCATGGCGAGCCTGCCGGTCACCATCTTCCAATTCGCGCTCAGCCCCTATGACGATTGGCAGCAGCTCGCCTGGGGTGGCGCGCTGCTGATCACCGTTACGATCCTGATCCTCAACATCGTCGCCCGTACCCTTGCATCGCTCGGTTCCGCGAAAGGTTAATCATGAGCACAGCCGCCAGCGAAAAGGCCCTACGTCAGCCCGTGGAAATGCCTGCCCAGGCCATGCCTGTCGCCCATGAACAGGGCGCCATGACGGAAAAGGTTTCCATTCGCGACCTGTCGTTCTTCTACGACCAGAGCAAGGCCCTGAAGAACATCAGCCTGCCGCTTTACGACAAGCAGGTAACGGCCTTCATCGGCCCGTCGGGCTGTGGGAAATCGACCCTGCTGCGGGTGCTGAACCGCATCTATGACCTCTATCCCAAGCAGCGCGCCACTGGCGAAGTCCTGCTGGACGGCAACAATATCCTGTCGCCCAAGCAGGACCTGAACCTGCTGCGCGCGCGCATCGGCATGGTGTTCCAGAAGCCCACGCCGTTCCCGATGTCGATCTATGACAACGTCGCCTTCGGCGTGCGGCTCTATGAGAAGCTGTCGCAGTCGGAGATGGATGCCCGCGTCGAGGCGGCACTGCGGCGTGCGGCGCTGTGGACCGAGGTCAAGGACAAGCTGAAGAACAGCGGCCTCAGCCTTTCCGGCGGCCAGCAGCAGCGTCTGTGCATTGCCCGCGGCGTGGCGGTGAAGCCCTCGGTTCTGCTGCTCGACGAACCCTGCTCGGCGCTGGATCCGATCTCCACGTCGAAGGTCGAAGAGCTGATCGACGAGCTGAAGAGCGATTACTGCATCGTCATCGTTACCCACAACATGCAGCAGGCTGCGCGCGCGGCCGACTATACCGCCTTCATGTACCTGGGTGAGCTGGTCGAGTACGGGGTGACGGAGCAGATCTTTACCAACCCGGCCAACGAGAAGACCCAGCAATACATCACCGGGCGCTTCGGCTGACCCGATCGCACGCCAATCACAGGAACGCCCGATGGCCGAGGAAAACGCACTGCAGCACACCGTCCACTCCTATGACGAGGAGCTGAAGAAGCTCGACCAGGCGATCGACGGCATGGGCGATCTGGCGGAAACGCAGCTGCAGGCCGCCATGCAGGCGCTTGTGCGCCGCGACGGCGAGATCGCCCATCAGGTGGTCGAGAGCGATCCGAAGATCGACAATCTCGAGCACCAGGTGAGCGCGCAGGCGGTGCGTTTGCTGGCGTTGCGCCAACCGGTTGCCGGGGATCTGCGCCAGATCGTGGCGGCGTTGAAGATTTCCAGTGATCTGGAGCGCATCGGCGATTATTCCGCCAATATCGGCAAGCGCGTGATCGCGCTGACGCAAACGACCCCGTTCAAGCTGCCGGCGGCCCTGCCGCGCATGGGCTGGCTGGCGCAGCGGCTCATTCACGAGGTGCTGGCGGCCTATGACGCCCGCGATGCGGAGAAGGCCGTCGTCACCTGGCAGAGCGACGAAGAGCTCGACGAGACATATAGCGGGCTGTTTCGCGAGCTGCTGACACATATGATGGAAGACCCGCGCAATATCGGCGCCTGCACGCATATGCTGTTCATCGCCAAGAACATCGAGCGCATCGGCGATCATGCAACCAACGTCGCCGAGACGATCTACTACATGGTGAAGGGCGAGCCTCTCGACGCAGCGCGCCCGAAGGGCGACACCACCAGTACCATGACGGTGCCGGCCGCTTCCTGATCGCGGCCGGCGTGCCGCTTCCGCCTTTTTTTGCCGACGATGGATGCGCTGCCTACAGCGCGGGCCTTTTTGCGCCTGAAATAATCTTGAAACAAAATTGGGCCGCGGGAAAAAACCCGGTGACGGGGCCTGCCTGAGCCGCTATAGGGTGAATGTGGTCGGCGCTCGGGGGCGCTCATCACCGGGCTGGCGAGGGAACGGTCCGTTTGCGGTGCGATGACGACTTTGCGATTTGCGTGACGGCCTTCGCGGATTCAAGCAAGCCTTCGTCAACTCGTTTCAGGGGACTCGACCATTGCATCCGATTTGCCGCGAGTATCGGCCGGGGTGGCCGAGGGCTCGCTTCGTATATTTTGCGTCGCTCGTTATTTTCTGCCTGCTGCCCAGCGCCGCCAGCTTCGCTGTCACCGGCTCTTCGGCCTTCGTGCCGATGCTGAAGCCGGTCGTCGTTGCAAGTGCGCCGGCTGATGACCAGGCGGATGAGATGCCGGCGCCGGTTGCCGCATCGCCTGCAGCCCACAATACGAGTGTCACGATCAAGGCCGGCGATTCGCTGGCAGGCGCGCTGATCCGCGGCGGTGTCTCCAGGGTACAAGCGTTTGGCAATCTCGCCAGGCTGAAGGGCATCGACGCGAAGCGTCTTCAGCCGGGTGACAAGCTGGTCATCGGCTTCGTTGGCGATTCAACGCATCGGCGCCTGGCCTCGGTCACCTGGAGCCCGCGACGCGGCACTGGCGCTACCGTCGCCCTGTTGCCGTCTAGCGCGAACCCGATGGTCGCTGCGAGCCCGGCGGACACCTCTAATCAAGTGGCCGATACGGCACCCGCCGATCCGTCCATGATCCTCAAGACCATGGTGGTCCATGGCAGCGCTGGCCTGCCGCGCACGCTCACTGAATCGGGATTGCCGCCGGCAATCTGCGAACAGGTCACCATGGCGCTTTCTCAACTGCGCCGGCCGCCGGTGCATGGCGAGCTGGTGAAGATCGTCTATCAGGTGCCGGCAATTTCTTCGAACGGCCCGGCGCCCCAGCTTCGCTACGCCAGTTTTACCACCCGCGACGGCAAGTCCCATGTGGTGCATTACTCTGCGCTTGCCGCACCGTCCACTCTGCAGCATGTCGATTTGACGCCAGCCTCCGTGGTGGCGCTGTGGGAGCCCCTGCCGGGTGCGCGCATCAGTTCTCCCTTCGGCTGGCGTGTGCACCCCGTTCTTCACAAGCGGCGCTTCCACAAGGGCGTCGACTATGAGGCGGCCCTCGGTACGCCAGTGATCGCCGCAGCCGATGGTGTGGTCGAGGATTTCGGCCGGCGCGGGACCTATGGCAACTATATCCGGCTGCGCCATTCGGACCGGCTGGAGACGGCCTATGCGCATCTTGCGGCTTTCTCAGCGGCCCTGACGACGGGAATGCAGGTCCATCGCGGCGACGTCATTGGCTATGTTGGGATGACCGGAATCGCCACTGGCCCGCATCTCTATTATGAGCTGCTGGTGGACGGCCGCCAGATCGATCCGGAGGGTCCGGCCCTCAAGGACGCCATCCGCCGCCAGCAGCTGCAGCTGCCGCAGACCGCGAGCGTCCCGCTGCCCTGACGGGTGCAGCCGGGCAGTGGCGCTGGGCGCACCGCCGGGGCAATATTCGCCGGGGGTAAGCCACCGCTGAGGCTGTAATGACCGCTTCCGTACCGATTGCGCCTGGCGCACACACCGATCCAGCGCATCCGGTGACCATGTTCGGGCCGGACTTCCCTTTCGCCTACGACGATTGGATCCGCCATCCGGCTGGCCTCGGCCAGCTGCCCAAGACGCGGCTGGGTAGAGAGATCGCTGTCATCGGCGCCGGTATCGCCGGCCTCGTTGCCGCCTATGAGCTGATGAAGCTCGGCCTCAAGCCCATCATCTACGAGGCTGAACAGATCGGCGGCCGGCTGCGCTCTCAGCCCTTTGCCGACAATCCGGAGAATATCGCCGAGCTGGGCGCAATGCGTTTTCCGCCCTCGGCGACGAGCTTCTTCGACTATGTGAACCTCGTCGGGCTCGAGACGAAACCGTTCCCCAATCCGCTGGCGCCGGCCACGCCCAGCACGGTGGTCGAGCTCAAGAACCACTCCTGGTACGCGCGCACGGTCGCCGATCTCCCGGAGCAGTTCCAGCGCGTGGCGCGGGCCTGGTCCGAAGCGCTGGAGGGCGAGGCGAGCTTTGCTGCGATGCAGAAGGCGATCCGCGCGCGTGATGTAGCGAAGATGAAGGCCATCTGGAATCCGCTGGTGCCGATCTGGGACGAGCGCACCTTCTATGGTTTTGTCGCGGGCTCAAAGCCCTTCCGCGGCTCGTTCAAGGATCGCGAGATTTTCGGCCAGGTGGGATTCGGCACGGGTGGCTGGGACACGGATTTTCCCTGCTCGATGCTGGAGATCCTGCGCGTGGTCTATGGCGCTGCCGACGACAACCAGCAGAGCATCGTTGGCGGCTGCCAGGAATTGCCGCGACGCCTATGGCGCCGCTCGCCGGAAAAGATCGTGCATTGGCCGAAGGGAACGTCGCTGGCTTCCCTCAACAACGGCTTCACCCGGCCGGAAGTGGTGGCGCTGCGCCGCGGGGCTGCCCAGCGCATCGCGGTGACCGACAGTTCCGGCGAGACGCGCGAATATCCCGCCGTCATCACGACGACCCAGGTCTGGCTGCTGTCCAACCGCATCGACTGCGCCGAGCCGCTGTTTTCCGCACCGATGTGGACCGCCATGGAAAAGACCCACTACATGCAGGCTTCCAAAACCTTCGTGCTGGTGGATAGGCCCTTCTGGCGCGACGTCGATCCCAACACCGGCCGCCATGTGATGAGCATGACGCTGACCGATCGCGTCACCCGCGGCACCTATCTGATGGACCAGGGCGCCGACAAGCCCGGCGTGATCTGCCTCTCCTACACCTGGAATGACGATTCGCTGAAATGGCTGCCGCTGCCGGCGGAAGAGCGCGTACGCATCATGCTGAACTCGCTGGCCCAGATCTATCCGGGCCTCGATATCCGCCGCCACATCGTCTCGCAGCCGATCACCGTCTCCTGGGAATCGAACCCGCATTTCCTCGGCGCCTTCAAGGGCAACCTGCCGGGCCATTACCGCTATCAGCGCCGGCTGTTCTGCCACTTCATGCAGGACAAGTTTCCGCCGGCCAATCGTGGCCTGTTCCTGGCGGGCGACGACATCTCCTGGACGGCGGGCTGGGCCGAGGGCGCGGTGCAGACCGGCCTCAACGCGGTGTGGGGTGTCGTGCGTCATCTGGGCGGTTCGACCCATGCCGAAAATCCCGGGCCGGGCGACCGCTTCGCCGAGATCGCGCCGATCGCACTGGAAGACAATTAGGAGTTTCGCTCATGGCCGATGCGCCACGCGCGCCCCGCTATTACGAGGACGTGGTGGTGGGCGAACGCACCAGGACCGGCAGCTTCACCTTTACCCGTGAATCGATCGTCGCGTTCGCCACGCAATACGATCCTCAGCCGATGCATCTGAGCGAGGAAGGCGGCAAGGCGAGTTTCTTCAAGCGGCAGATCGCCAGCGGCTGGCAGACGGTGGGTGTCACCATGCGGATGATGGTGGAGGCGCACCCCTTCGGCACTACGCCGCTCATCGGCCTGCAGATCGACGAGATCAAGTTTCCGAAACCCGTCTATCCCGGTGACAGTGTGACGGCAGAGATGGAAATCATCGAAAAACGAGTCTCGAAATCGCGGCCCGATACCGGACTGCTCAAGGGGCGCACCATCACCGCCAACCAGGATGGCCAGCAGGTGCTGAGCCAGATCTGGACGATTCTGATGCCGGTGCGCAATCCAGCGAGCTAAGGCAGCACTACCCCTTCATCCTGCCGCCATTGGGATCGTAGAGCGGCTGAGGCTGGATGCGCGCCGCGCGCATGTCGCCCAGGATCTCGATCTGGAACTCGTCATCAGATGCGGCCAGGGCAGTCGGCACATAACCGAGCGCAACGCTCTTCCTCGTGTGATGCGCATAACCGCCGGAGGTGACATACCCGACGCAGGCGCCGCCATGGAAGATCGGCTCGTCCCGGTTGACGTCGACGCCATCGGCATCGATCACCAGAGTCACCAGCCGCTTCTCCGGCCCGCGTGACTTCTCGGCGAGCGCTGCCGCCTTGCCAATGAACTCAGCCGGCTTGTCAAAGCGCATGAACGCGTCGAGTCCTGACTCGGCCGCAGTGAAGTCAGGGCGGAAATCCAGCGTCCACACGCCCCAGTTCTTTTCCAGCCTGAGTGACATGAGAGCCCGCCCGCCAAAGAGGCGCAGGCCGAGATCGGCCCCCGCTTTCTCCATCGCCTCGAACAAGGCAAGCTGATAGGGCGGGGCGCAATAGATCTCATAGCCCAGCTCGCCGGTGAAGGAGATGCGGCCCAGGATGCAGGGAGCGCTCCCCACGGTTATCCGACGGATATCGAGGAATTTCAGCGCCTCACCCGAGACGTCGTCGCGGCACACGCGCTGCAGCAGCTCGCGCGATTTCGGCCCGGCGATGGAGAGACCGTGCAGCGCATCCGTACGGTTGCGGTAGTTCACGCCGTCGGCCGGTAGGTGCTGCTCGAACCAGCGCCGATGCATGTTCTGCGCCGCACTGGAACCGAAGACGAAGAAATGATCTTCCGCCAGCCGGCCGATGGTGAGATCGCCATAGAGCTTACCCCTGGGCGTCAGGATCGGTGAGAGCACGAGCCGTCCAGCGCGAGGCAGGCGATTGGTGAAAAGCCGGTCCATATAAGCGGCCGCTCCCGGCCCCCAGATCTCGTGTTTCGAGTAATTGGCGATCTCGATGACGCCGACATGGTCGCGCACGGCGCGGACTTCCTCGGCAATGCGCGCGAAGGCATCGGAGCGGCGGAATGTCGGTTTCTCTTTCGCTTCAGCCGGGCTGGGTGCGAACCACAGCGCATGCTCAAGGCCATAGGTGACGCCGAACAGCGCGCCGCGCGCCTTGAAACTGTCGTAGAGCGCCGTGGTCTTTGCTGGCCGCGCCGCGGTGAGTTCTTCGTTGGGATAGCTGATGAGAAATCGCCGCGCGTAGTTCTCCATGGCGCGCCTGGTACCATAGTCGAATGTGGCGTGTTCGCCGAAGCGCGCCACATCCATGCCCCAGACATCGATGCCGGGCTCGCCCTCGATCAGCCACTCGGCCATGCAGCGGCCGACACCACCGCCCTGACAGAACCCGGCCATGACCCCGACCGCGACCCAGTAATTCTTTATGCCCGGCACCGGGCCGATCAGCGGATTGCCGTCGGGGCCGAAGGTGAAGGGGCCGTTGATCACATTCTTGATTCCGGCGCGCCCGATGGCGGGCATGCGTTCGAACGCGATCTCGAGGCGGTCGGCGAAACGGTCGAGATCGGGCACGAGCAATTCGTGGCCGAAATTGAGAGGCGTGCCGGAGACCGACCAGGGCACGCAGCGAGGTTCGTATGTGCCAAGCAGCACGCCCTTGCCTTCCTGGCGCGTATAGGCGTTGCCTTCATAGTCGACAGTCACGGCGATCTCCGTGCCGTGAGAGACGACGTCGGGAATTGCCTCGGTGATCAGATAGTGGTGCTCCATGGGCTGCACCGGCAATTCGAGCCCTGCGAGCTTGCCGACTTCACGCGCCCAAAGGCCTGCCGCATTGATGACGATCTCGGCATGGATGGTGCCGGCTTCGGTCACCACATCCCAGCCGCCATCCTTTCGCGGCCTGGTCTCGATCACCGGCGTGCGGCGATAAACAGTGGCGCCGAAATGCTGCGCCGATTTTGCGTAGGCGTTGGTGACACCGGCAGGATCGACATGGCCATCCACCGGTTCGAACAGGGCACCGAGATACTTTTCGGGATCGATGAGCGGGTTGAGGTCGCGCGCCTCCTTCAGGCTGATGAACTCGGTATCGAGACCCATATAGCGAGCCTTGGCGCGCTCCTGCTTCAGGTAATCGAGGCGCTCCGGCGTGGAGGCCAAATAAATGCCACCGGGGCGGTGGATGCCACAGGACTGGCCTGAGATAGTCTCAATCTCCCGGTAAAGCTTGATCGTGTACTCCTGCAGCCGCGCGATATTGGGGTCTGAATTGATGGTGTGGATGACCCCGGCGGCATGCCAGGAAGATCCGGAGGTCAGCTCCGAACGCTCGAGCAAAACCACGTCCTTCCAGCCCATTTTTGCCAGATGGAACAGGATGCTGCAGCCCACTACGCCGCCGCCGATCACCACCGCCTGTGCGTGGGTTTTCATCGTCGCCATATCTGCCTCGCATGATGTGGCGGCCATCCCCGGAGGGCCGTCCTTGGCCTATCGGGCCCAAATCGGGCGAACTTTGCAACCTCACGGGGCCGATACTTTACGACGCAATGAAAATCGGTTCACAATCAGGAGCAAGAAAATCGCCGCGGGGGGCATGATTCCGGACGGGTCCGGTTCATGGCGGCCAATCTCTGGGAGTGTCGTCATGACGAAGTCCAAGCTCTGGATGCCCTCACGCCGGACTGTGCTGAAGGCCGGCCTTGCCGCCGGCGCCCTGCCATTGGCAGCCCCCTACATTTCGACCGCGCTCGGCGAAGACACGGTGAAGATCGGCATGGTCGATCCGATCACCGGCGTCTATGCCGCTCTCGCCAAGAATGAGATCGAGGGAGCCAAGCTCGCGGTCGAGGAGATCAACGCCAAGGGCGGCGTCACCGGCCGCCAGGTCGAACTGCTGGTGGAGGATTCCGCCAATGACGCCGGCACCGGCGTCCAGAAAGCCAACAAGCTGATCGACGGCAGCCATATCAGTCTGCTGATTGGCGATGTGAACTCGGCGATTGCTCTCGCGCTGGCCCAGGTTGCCAACCAGAAGGGCGTGTTGCATATCGTCTCTGGCGGCCATACCGATGCAGTGACCGGCAAGCAATGTCACTGGTTGACCTTCCGCGTCTGCAACACCACCCGCATGGAGACCAGTGCGGTGGGCAAGGCGGTCGCCGCTGAGTACGGCAAGAAGTGGTTCTTCCTGACCGCCGACTACGCCTTCGGCCACACGCTGCAGAGCGGCATGGAAGCAAGCCTGAAGGAAGTGGGTGGCACGGTCGCGGGCGGCGCCCTGTGTCCCCTGGGTACGACGGACTTCTCGGCCTATCTCATCCAGGCGCAGGCCGCTCAACCGGACGTCATCATCGTACTGAACGCCGGCCAGGATACCGTCAACTCGTTGAAGCAGATCGTCCAGTTTGGCATCGACAAGCAGATTCACATCGCTGGTGCGCAGCAGGAACTCGAAGTGCTGAAGGCGCTGCCGCCCGAGGCCCGCATTGGCACCTGGGTGTTCGAATGGTACTGGAAACAGCCGGGCGTGGCCGGGGTCGACGATTTCGTCGCAAAGATCCGGAAGCGCTTGAATGCCGCACCGACGGCACGGAACTGGTTCGGCTATACCAGCGTCTATACCTTCGCGCTGGTCGCCAACCAGGAAAAAACGTTGGACCCAGTGAAACTTGCCCATGCCCTCCAGGGATTCGCCCTCCCGCCGGAGGTGGCATTGCAACCTAACAAGGCATACTACCGCGCCGAGGACCATCAGCTCATGACGTCGCTCTATGTTGGCAAGGCCAAGGCCGATGGCGGCGAGACAGGCGAGGATCTATTCGAGGTCGCCAACGTGGTAGCCGGCGACAAAGCCGCCCCGCCTCCGAGCGAGACCGGCTGCATGTTGACCTGGCCCTCGTAAGGCTTAGTGGCGTACCGGGGGATTGAACGGAGCCGGAGGCATCCGGCTCCGCTTCCTATCGCATATCAGGGGCGGCGATGACCCAGCTCATCCTGTTCAACCTGTTCAACGGGCTTGTCATCGGTGCCTTCTACGCGCTGATGGCGCTCGGCCTGTCGCTGATCCTCAACCTCAGCGGCGTGATCAATTTCTCCCATGGCGGATTCCTCACGCTAGGCGGCTACCTCGCCTTCACCCTGGAACCCTGGATCGGATTCTGGGGAGCGCTTCTTGTGGCACCGCTGCTGACAGCCGCGCTCGGTTGTGTCATCGAGCCTCTGCTGATCCGAAGGCTTTACGGACGCGACCCGCTCTACAGCCTGCTGCTGACATTCGGACTTGCCTTCATCTTCGAGGACGGGATCCGCAGCACCTGGGGCGCCCAAGGGCTGCCGTTGACGGTGCCTGCGGTGCTGGCCCAGCCGCTGAGCCATACTCTGTTCTTCCTCACCGGCTACCGCGTCTTCATGGTGGCAATCGTAGCGTCTGCCGTTGTGGCCCTGTTCCTCGTGCTGCGGTTTACCAAACTGGGCTTGCGCATCCGCGCCGGCACCTTCGACCTGGAGACGGTGTCGGTGATGGGCGTGAACATTCGTGTGCTGCGCATGATGAATTTCGCCCTGGGGATCTATCTTGCAGGCCTCGCCGGCGTGCTCGCGGCCGGCATGCTGGGGCTTCTGCCGACACTGGGCGGCTCGCTCATCATGCCGAGTTTCGTGGCCATCATTGTCGGCGGCCTGGGCAGCCTGCCCGGCACCCTGATCGGGGGCCTCCTCATCGGCACGGCCTCAGGCCTTGTCACGGTGTTTCGACCCGACGCCAGCGAGGCGATCATCTATGTCATCATGGCCGTCGTGCTGCTGGTGCGTCCGCGCGGCCTGCTGGGCGAGGAGGGCCGCCTGTGAACGGCCCGCTGCCCAAAAAAATCGCCTCACCGCATCTCATCGTCATCTGGCTATTGCTCCTGAGCCTTCCAGTCTGGTTGCTGGCCATCGGCGGTTACTACTCGATCGTCACACAGGTGCTGATCCTCGGCCTGGCAGCGATGGCACTCAATTACCTGCTCGGCTTCACGGGCGTGCTTTCCTTCGGCCACGCTGCTTATTTCGGCCTCGGTGCCTATGGCTGCGGACTCACCATCAAATTCATCGCCGCCTCCTCTGCGTTGGGGATCCTGGTCGGTGTGATCACGGGGACGATCGCCGCCGCCTTGATCGGCATGCTCATCGTGCGGCTGCGTGGCGTCTATTTCGCCATGGTCACGATCGCCTTCAGCCAGGTCTTCTATTTCATCGCCTTCCGCTGGAACAGCGTGACCGGCGGCGATGACGGCCTCGGTGGATTCGAGCGCAAGCCGATCGACTTGTTCGGCTTTGCGATCGACATCCAGCACAATCAGATGCTGTTCTACTACTTCGTGCTGGCGTTCGTTGCGATCGGTGCCGGCGCAATGGGCCTGCTGCTGCGCTCGCCGCTGGGGCGCGCCCAGCTTGCCATCCGCGAGAACGAGCGCCGGGCGCGCTTTCTCGGCCTTGCCATCGAACGTCACATCTGGCTCGCCTGGGTGATTTCCTGTGCCTTCACCAGCCTGGCCGGCGCGCTTTACGCGCTCCTCAACAACTTTGCCGACCCCCGGCTGCTCTACTGGACCTTCTCCGGCGATCTCGTGATCATGACCGTGCTCGGCGGGATGCGCTCCTTCTGGGGACCGATGCTGGGGGCAGCGCTGTTCGTGATCCTGCGCGACACAATCTCCAGCCACACTGAAAACTGGATGTCCTTCATCGGCCTGTTCTTCGTGCTGGTGGTGCTGTTCTTCCCGCGCGGCATCCTCGGCATGCTGCGCTGGCGCAAGAGCGCCTGATGCTCGCGACCGAAAATCTCTCGAAGAGCTTCGGCAGCCTGGTGGCGGTGGACAATGTTACGCTGTCGGTGGCGGCAGGATCGCTGCACGCCATCATCGGCCCCAACGGTGCCGGCAAATCGACTTTTTTCAATCTCATCAGCGGCTTCTTTCCACCAAGCGCGGGCCGCATCGTTTTCGATGGCCAGGATGTCTCGCGGCTCTCGGTGACCAAGCGCGTGACCGCCGGCATGGCGCGCACCTTCCAGATCACCGAGATCTTTCCCGAGCTCAGCGTGGCGATGAATCTGCGCATCGCGGTGGAAGCCGCGTCCGGCCACCCCATGCGGCCCTATCTATCGCGCGCCGATGAGGGCGCAACCGATGCCCGGGTGGCGGAACTTGCTGGCCAGACCGGGCTTTCAGGCAAGACCGAGCGCAATGTGGGTGAGCTCTCCCACGGCGATCAGCGGGCGGTGGAGATCGGCATGGCGCTGGCGTTGCGGCCGCGTCTGCTGCTTCTGGACGAACCCACCACCGGCATGGTGGACCAGGAGACCGAGCAGATCCCGGAGCCGATCCACCACCGGACTCGCATGCATGCGGTGGCATGTGGGGCGTCCGAGCAT
>CAZQLF010000030.1:0-12530 GCA_964594035.1 uncultured Rhodospirillaceae bacterium
GATGGCGACCAGCGCCTCGGTCTGGTTGATGACGATGTAGCCGCCGGATTTCAGCTGAACGACGGGATTGTGGATGGCGTCGAGCTGGCTTTCGATCTGGTACCGCGTGAAGAGCGGCATCGTCGCGTCTTTGTACTGCTGCACGCGCTTGGCGTGGCTTGGCGTCAGCATGCGCATGAAGGACTTCGCGGCCTTGTAGGCCTCGTCGCCCTCGACCTGCACATCCTCAATGTCGCGGCTGTAGAGATCACGGATCGCCCGCTTGATCAGGTTTGCTTCTTCATAGATCAGCGCAGGCGCCGTCGAACGCAGCGTCAGCTCGCGGATCTCGTCCCATAGTCGGATCAGATATTCGAAGTCGCGCTTCACCTCGGGCTTGCTGCGCTCGCTGCCGGCGGTGCGCACGATGACCGCCATGCCGGGCGGAAGCTCCAGATCTTCGATGATCGATTTCAGCCGCTTGCGGTCGCCAGCATTGGTGATCTTGCGCGAGACGCCGCCGCCGCGGTCGGTGTTGGGCATCAGCACGCAATAGCGCCCGGCGAGCGAGAGATAGGTGGTGAGCGCGGCACCCTTGTTGCCACGCTCTTCCTTCGTCACCTGCACCAGCAGGATCTGCCGGCGCTTGATGACGTCCTGGATTTTGTAGCGCCGGCTGAGCGGCCGCGGCCGGCGCGGCGTGGATTCCTCGACCTCGTCACCACCGACCGTTTCCAGCGATTGCGGGGCGGGGGGCGCTTCTTCGATGGCGGAACGGTGTTCAGGGGCATCTTCGGCCCGAAGCTGAGGCTGGGCTTCCTCTTCGCCCGGGGTCTCCAGCGGCAACTCCGCCACCTGGGCTTCCAGTGCCGGATCGGCGTCGCTCACGATGTCGCCATCGCCGGCCGGTGCGGAATCCTCATCCGCACTGGGCAGCGGCTCGCTGGCCGGGATGTCGGCCGGCGCCTCACCCGGTGCTGGCCAGGCCTCTGCGTTTACGCCGTCATCGGCCGGTGCCTCTGGCGGCGGCTCGAAGGGTTCGCTTGCCAGGCGCATACCGGGCCGGTCGACGGCTTCGAGTGCTGCGCCCTCGCCACCCTGCTCCTCGCCGGTCTGTTCCTCGAGGGCTTCGACACCGGTCGGCTCGCTCGCCTGAATCTCCTCATGGATAGTTTCGCTCTCCAGCGCACCAATCCCGTCGCTCTCGGCTTCGTCCGCTGCATCGGCGGCAGCTTCGCCATGTTCGTTGGCTGCCGCTTCGCCGGGTGACGTGTCGCCTGACCGCGCGGAATCGGGATGACGATGCCGGCGGTTTCCGCGCGCCTCGCGCTCGGCCTCCTGTTCATCCTGCTCGCGCGCCATCGCGGCCTGCTCGGCCAGCAGCGCTTCGCGATCCTCAAGCGGGATGCGGTAATAGTCGGGGTGGATTTCGCTGAAGGCGAGGAAGCCGTGCCGGTTCCCGCCATATTCCACAAACGCAGCCTGGAGCGAGGGCTCCACCCGCGTGATCTTCGCCAGATAGATGTTGCCTTTTAGCTGCTTGCGGCTGGCGACCTCGACATCGAATTCCTCAAGCCGTCGTCCATCGACGACCGCCACGCGGGTTTCTTCCGGGTGGGTGGCGTCGATCAACATTCTTTTCGCCATGGATGATCATCTCCGTGCCGCGGCCGGCGCGGTTCCACAATCCGGGAACCGGCGGCGCGACATGGTTAGGGGTTGAACCAGGTGTTTTCATTGCGACTCTTCGTCGGCGCCGTCGGCAGGCCGTGGCGCCCAACCGCCCTCAGGCAGCGCCCGCCGAGAAAAACGACAGCAGTCGCGCGAGAAAGCGAATTTCACCGGTCCGCAAGGCTGAGATGCCGGTACTGGCCTTTGGCTTGCTGCCGCCAGGCCCCCAAAGGCCTGGTTTGGCGCCGCCCGATGGCCGGGTGCCGTGGCTCCGGTCATTTACCGGTTTGCCTTGCACCGCAGCGGGATGCGGACAAGCCGAACTTAAACATCCCCTGAGCAATCCACAACCTCGAATTCCCGCGACCCGGACCCCCAAGCAGCTTTGTTCATAGATTCCAATGACTTTGCCGCAAATATTTGCTATTCATCTGAACCGTGGGCCACAAAATGCATGTCCGAGCCCGTTTTTTAACCTTCTTTCTGGTGTCCTTGCTGCTCTCTCCGGCGGCTTGGGCCAAGCCAGACATTCTGGATATTCGCCTGGGCCAGCATCCTGGTTCGACCCGGATTGTCGTCGAACTCAGCGAGGCAACGGCCTATCGCGTTGGCCTGATGGCGGGGCCGCCTCGGCTGTATATCGAACTGCCTGAATCCGACTGGAAGGGCGCCCGTTTGCCCCGGGTCACCGGCCAGGTTGCGAGCCTCTCCATGATGACAAATGGTGGGCTGACGCGACTGACGGCCGGCCTGCATGGCAGCGCCAAGATCGGCTCGGTGATGCTGATCTCGGGTAGCTCCGGCGGCGATACGCAGCGGCTGGTGGTGGATCTGATGCCCGCACCGGCGAGCGATTTTGCCAGCGCCGTGATGGGCCCGCCCGTCGATTCCAACCCGTCGCTGGTGGTGGCGAGCCCGGCGGCCAACACACCGCCACCTGCCGTGGCGCAAGCGCTGGCCCAGCCGATCCAGACAACCAGCGCGATGGTCAGTTTTGGCCATGATGCGCCACTGCTGAGGCCCGTGTCGGATGTCGTCCTGCTTCCGGCAAGTACGCCCGTTATCACCACGGCTGCCATCGCCACCACGCCGACCGGCACCAGCGCACCAGCCTTCGCCGGCGCGCAGCCGGCGAGCGCCATTGTCGTCGCCTCAGCGCCGGCCACGGCAGGGCAACTTAGCGATACGAGCCCGCCCGCTGGTATTCAGCAGGCGGGGATCATGGCGCTGCCGCTGGGCGTTCCCCTGCTGCGCCCCGCCCCGGCGGTGCCGGCTCGCCTTCCCCTGGTCTACATCGATCCCGGCCATGGCGGGCCCGATCCGGGGACGATCGGCCATAGCGGTACGTTCGAGAAAAACGTCACCCTCGCGGTCGCCAGGGAGCTGGAGCGCCAGCTTCTGGCGACGGGCCGCTATCGGGTAAAGCTGACGCGCGAAAGCGATGTTTACGTGCCGCTGCGCGAGCGTTTCTTTATGGCGCGGGCCGACCAGGCCGACATCTTCATCTCGCTCCACGCCGATTCAAGTTTCGTCGGCGATCCGCGCGGGCTCTCCGTCTATACCTTGTCGGAGACCTCCTCGGACGCGGAAGCGGCAGCCCTTGCCACCAAGGAAAACAAGTCAGACCTGATCGCCGGCGTCGATCTGACCAAGCAGAGTACCGCCGTGACCTCGATTCTGATCGATTTGACCCAGCGCGAGACGAAAAACCAGTCGGCGCGGTTCGCCGAGCTTCTGGTCAATGAGCTCGGCCGCGTGACCACGTTGTTGCCCAATACCCATCGCTTCGCCGGTTTCGCCGTTCTGAAGGCGCCGGACATCGCCTCGGTGCTCATCGAAATGGGCTATTTGTCCAATGTTCAGGACGAGGCCCTGTTGCTTTCCCCAGCCCACAGGGCCAAGTTAGCGGGAGCCATGCTGCGCGCCGTCGACGGCTATTTCGCTATCCTGGTCGCCAGCGGCAAATCCTGACAGCCGGCCCCGGCCGGAACCGCCGAAGGCAACGCGATGGGTTTTCTGCGCTTTCTGGGATTTATTTTCACTAGCCTGATCGTGCTCGGTGTGGTCGGTGCGATTGCCGGCTATGTGGTCGTGCAGCATTACAGCGCCGACCTGCCGGACATCTCGCAACTGGAGAAGTACGATCCGCCGGTGGTGACCCGCGTGCTGGCGGGCGATGGCCGGCTGCTGGCGGAATACGCCGTCGAGAAGCGCATCTACGTGCCCATCGGCGCCATCCCCAAGCGGGTGATCAACGCTTTCCTGGCGGCTGAAGACAAGACCTTCTACACGAACCCCGGCATCGATGTTCGCGGCATCGCTTCCGCGACGCTGACCAATCTGATGCATCTGGGCAGCGACCGGCGGCCCATCGGCGCCTCCACCATTACCCAGCAGGTCGCCAAGAACTTCCTGTTGGGCAATGAGGTGTCGCTGAAACGCAAGGTACGCGAGATCATCCTGGCCCTGCGGCTGGAAAAGGCCTTCAGCAAGGACCGCATCCTCGAGCTCTACCTCAACCAGATCTATCTCGGCGCCGGCAATTACGGTGTGACTGCGGCGGCACTCAACTACTTCAACAAGTCGCTGGATGATCTGAGCATCGGCGAGGTGGCCTATCTCGCCTCATTGCCCAAGGCCCCCAACAATTACAGCCTCGACAAGCATCCGGAGGCAGCCCTTGCCCGGCGTAACTGGGTCATCGGCCGGATGCAGGAGGATGGCTTCATCTCCGCCGCCGAGGCGGAAGCGGCGTCGGCCGAGACATTGGTGCTGCGACCTCGCGGCGCTACGGAAGTCGTCAGCGCCGATTACTACGCCGAGGAGGTGCGCCGTGAGCTGGTGGCGCGCTTCGGCGAGGATGCGCTCTACAAGGGCGGGCTTACCGTGCGCAGCTCGCTTGACCCGCACCTCCAGGCCATCGCCGACAAGGTGTTGCGCAACGGCCTGATCACCTTCGACCGTCAGCACGGTTATCGCGGACCGGTCACCCATATCGACGTTTCC
The DNA here is from genome assembly GCA_964594035.1 of uncultured Rhodospirillaceae bacterium. Taxonomy (GTDB): domain Bacteria; phylum Pseudomonadota; class Alphaproteobacteria; order Dongiales; family Dongiaceae; genus DASXQK01. The sequence goes on from CAZQLF010000030.1 coordinate 4,657, forward strand.
GGCAACTGGCCGCAAACCTTCGCCGGCGTCGACGATCCCGCGGGCCTCTACACTTGGCAGCTTGCCGTGGTTCTCGCTTCCGACGCCAAAAGCCTGAAGATCGGGCTGCGCGACGGCAGCGACGGCGAAATTCCGCTCGGCGAGCTCACCTGGGCGCGTCATGTGGAGAACAAGGACGGCAAGTTCATCTACGGCGCACCGGTCAAGAAGCCGACGGACGTGGTTGCCGTCGGCGATGTCGTGATCGTCGAGCCGGTCGACAAGGATTCGCAAGGCCGCGACTATCCGCCCAAGACTTTCGGCCTGCGCCAGGTCCCCGAGATCAGCGGCGCCATGGTGGCCATGGATCCGCACACCGGCCGCGTGCTCGCCATGACTGGCGGCTGGAGCTATCAGATCAGCGAATTCGACCGCGTGACCCAGGCGATGCGCCAGCCCGGCTCCGCTTTCAAGCCGATCGTTTATCTGACTGCGCTGGAGAACGGCATGACGCCCTCCACCGTGGTCATGGACGCGCCCATCGTCATCGACCAGGGCGTCGGCCTGCCGCTGTGGAAGCCGGTCAACTTCGACAAGGATTTCCTCGGGCCTACCACCTTGCGGGTGGGCCTGGAGAAGTCGCGCAACCTGATGACGGTGCGCGTGGCGCAAACCGTCGGCATGGCCAAGGTCGTGGAGATGGCCAAGCGGCTGGGCGTTGTTGACGATCTGCAAGCGGTGCTTGCCATGGCGCTGGGCGCCGGCGAGACGACGGTTCTGCGCCTGACCAACGCCTATGCCCAGATCGACAATGGCGGAAAGAAAGTCACGCCGACCCTGATCGACCGCGTGCAGGACAAGCTGGGCCACACGGTGTTTCGCCATGACGAGCGGCCGTGCGAGGGCTGCAGCGCCGACTGGAGCGGCCAGGCGCCGCCAAAGATTCCCGACATGCGCGAACAGGTGCTCGATCCGCAGACTGCCTATCAGATGGTCTCGATGCTGGAGGGTGTGGTGCAGCGCGGCACGGGCGCCATCATCGGCACGCTCGGCCGGCCGCTCGCCGGCAAGACAGGCACCACGAACGATTCAAACGACATCTGGTTCATCGGTTTTTCGCCCGATCTGGCACTGGGTTGCTACATGGGCTACGACACGCCGCGCTCGCTGGGCTCGCAGGCAACGGGCGGTGCCATCATCGCGCCGCTGTTCAAGGATTTCATGGCGGAGGCATTGAAGGACCAGCCGAACGTTCCCTTCCGCGTGCCGCCGGGCATTCGCCTGGTGCGCGTCGATCTTAAGACCGGCCAACGCGCCCAGTCCGGCGACGACAAGGTGATCGTCGAATCCTTCAAGCCCGGCACCGAACCGAACGGGGAGAGCCAGGTCATCATGGGTGTCGGCGTGGCCGGTTCCGGCGCGGGCGACACCCCGACCCCGGCCCAGGATTCCAGCGGCGGCCTCTACTAGCCACCATCAGGCGCGACTTGACCGGCCGCAAGCAGCCTCTCTATAACCGCGGCCGCTGCAATTCCTGGCGGCGTTTGAGGGAGTTTCGTGATGCGCGCAGAAGCCGAAGCAATGGTGGCGGGGATACGCTCCACGCTGGCCTTGCTGAGGAGGCATCTTTGACTGGGATAGCGCGCTGAAGAAGCTGGCCGAGTTCAACGCCCGGGCCGAAGATCCCACTCTCTGGAACAATCAGGCGGCCGCGCAGCGCATCATGCGCGAGCGCAACCGCCTTGCCGCGCAGATCGATGGCGTGCGCACGCTCGAGCGCGAGTTGGAGGATGCGCTGACGCTGATCGAGCTCGGCGAGAGCGAAAACGATCAGGCCACAGTGGCCGAGGGCGAGGCATCCTTGCGCCGCCTGTCGGAAAAGGCCGAGAAACGGCAGCTCGAAACCTTGCTCTCGGGCGAGGCCGATACCAACGACTGCTATCTCGAAGTCCATGCCGGGGCGGGTGGCACCGAAGCCCAGGATTGGGCCGAGATCCTGCTGCGCATGTATGTGCGCTGGGCCGAGCAGCATGGCTACAAGGTCGAGTGGCTGGAGGAAAGCCCGGGCGAAGAGGCGGGTCTCAAATCGGCGACCATCCGGGTCAGCGGCGAGAACGCCTATGGCTGGCTGAAGACGGAGAGCGGCGTGCACCGCCTGGTGCGCATCTCACCCTATGACAGCCAGGCGCGCCGGCATACCAGCTTCGCCTCGGTCTGGGTCTATCCGGTGATCGACGACACCATCACGGTGGAGGTGCTCGACAAGGATCTCAAGGTCGACACATTCCGCTCATCCGGTGCCGGCGGCCAGCACGTCAACAAGACCGACAGCGCCGTGCGCATGACGCATATTCCCTCTGGCATCGTCGTCAGTTGCCAGGCCGACCGCTCGCAGCATCGCAACCGCGCCATGGCGCTGGAAATGCTGAAGGCCCGCCTCTATGAGGCCGAGCTGCAGCGCCGCGAGGCCGAAGCCGCCAAGACCGAGGCAACCAAAACCGATATCGGCTGGGGCCACCAGATCCGCTCCTATGTCCTGCAGCCATATCAGATGGTGAAGGATCTGCGCACGGGCGTTGAGACCAGCGATACCGGCGGCGTGCTTGACGGCGATCTCGACAAATTTATGGCCGCCGCACTTGCCTTGCGCCTGGGCGATCCGCTGGCAGCCGCCAAGGCTTGATCAGATACCAGACAAAGTCTGTTCGAGCGCCTTGCGGTCGACCTTGCCGGAAGAGAGCAGCGGAAAACGCTCCAGCATTTCGATACGGGCAGGCCGGGCGAAATTCGGCAGGCCGTCACGGCAGAGGCGCCGCAGATCGTTCGTCAGTTTCGGATCGCCCGTTAGCGCGGGATCGACGAGGACTGCGGCGCGAATCTCCTTGTCGCCAAGCCCCGCCGTCGTTGCGATCGCGAAAACGACCGCTTCGCGAACGGCCGGATGGCGCTTGAGGACAGCGACGACCTCGCCCAGGTCGAAGCGATTGCCGTGCAGCTTTACGACGCTGTCCTTGCGGCCGATCATGCGAAGGTTGCCGTCGCTGCCGCGAAACGCGAAATCACCAGTCCGATAGGAATCCGGCCGGCCGTCGATGCGCCGTGCGGCCGTCTGCCCGCCGTCGCCCCAGTAACCCATCATCACCTGCGGTCCGGCGACACAGATTTCGCCGCTTTCGCCGTCCTTCGCTTCGCCGCCATCTTCGGTTCGCAGATGGAACTCGTAGTTGCCCAGCGGTTGGCCGATGGGCACCGCTTCGAAATCGTCGGGCAGGGGCCGCGGCACATGGTAATGGGCGGCGTCATAGGCTTCGGTCGCGCCGTAATTGTTCAGGAAGCGGGCGTTCGCAAATGCGTTCATCAGCCGGCGAAGCACTGGAACCGCCAGCGGCTCGCCCATGAACTCGACATACCGCATCGCATCGAGCCGGCGCTTTTCCAGACCGCCGCCTTCGGCCAACAGGCGCAGCAGCGAGGCGGAGGAAACCCACATCGTAATGGCTTCGCGCTCGAGAATGGTTGCGACCTGCTCGGGCACCAGCGCCTCGCGCTCGGTCAGCACGTAGGCGCTGCAGCCGCTGAACAACGGATAAAAGATGTCCATCGAGGGCGAGTAGTGAAAACCGATATGGCTGATAAGACGGTCGTCGGCATTGGCATGGTGATAATCCAGTGTCCGGCGCACTGTCGTCGCCATGGCTCGACGGGACCACATGACTCCCTTGGGCTGACCTGTTGAGCCTGACGTGAAATAGATCGCGGCGAGATCCTCCGGCGCTCTTTCGGCAAGGGCCGTGGGCAGGGGAAGATTGCGCGCCATTGACTCGATGTCGCCTGCCAACAGTGTGAGCGGCACCAGATCATGCTTGCCGGGCTCGGCGGAAAGGCGGCCGGCCATCTCCGGAGTCGTCAGGATCAGGCGCGGCTTGACCGACGCAATGATTGCGTTCAACCGGTCGGGCGGTCCGTTGAACTGCAGCGGAACATAGACCGCCCCGCAGGCGAGCACCCCATAGACCAGTTGCACGGCCGGAAGGCATTTGGGCAGGCAGACAGCCACCGCGTCGCCGGGCCGCACGCCTCTGTCGGCCAGCCAGGCGGCGGACTGCAGCATGCCCTCGCGCAATTGCGCAAACGTCAGTTTGCCGTCCGACGCTGTCAGCGCCGGCCGGCCCGGCCAGTTTTCCGGGATATGCAGCAGCGTCTCGACAATCGTTGCTGATGGGTCGCCGCGAAAATCTTGCAAGGGCTGTGCTGTTCCCTGCCGAAAGAAATGGACAAGCGAGATTAGCGGCACATAGATGTTTTGGCATGCGTCTATTCGGGGGTTATGCGGGACGATGAGCGCCAAGGACGTAGGCTCAGCGCTGGGATCGACACAGGACCGCGACCGGTTTGCGCTATCGACCCCCTTTGCGGCCGCATGCACCGACAGCGAGAAGATACTGTGCGGTCTGTGGGAGCAGGTACTGATCATCGATGGCCTGGGAATCGATGACGATTTTTTCCTGCTGGGTGGAGATTCGCTTGCGGCCGTGACGCTGTTTTCGGAGGTCGAGCGGGTGTTTGGCACCAAGCCTCCGCTGGTAACGCTGGTCGAACAGCCGACGGTGCGGAAATTCGGCGCGTATCTCGACGCCGCCACAACTGCGAGAGCCGGCGCGACGTCGCAAGGGCAGCCTCCAACCGTTGTGCCGCGGCCGCTTGTTGCAATACAGCCCGCCGGCGCTCGCCTGCCTCTCTATCTGGTGCATGGCAATGGCGGCAATGTTTTGATCATGGCGGGGCTGGTCGCACACCTGCCGCCGGACCAACCTCTCTACGGTGTCACCGCGCGCGGTCTTGTCGAGGGCGAGGCGATGCACACCGGCTTCGACGCGCTCGTCGAAGACTATTTGGCGGCCATTCGCCGGGTTCAACCAGCCGGGCCTTACAACCTCGGCGGATATTGCATCGGGGGGATGATCGCCTGCGAGATGGCGCGCCGGCTTCACGCGGCGGGCGAAGACGTCGGTACGGTCATCATGATCGACCCGGATTACAATCGCGTCCTGACGCCCTGGCTTTATTGGCGCTTTCCCGATGCGCCGGCGACGCGGTTGGTGCGGATGGTGGCCGGCATCGGCTGGCATGCGCGGATTTCAGTGCTACGGGTACTTCGCCGGGCGCCGGGTGCCAAGATAAAAGACGCCAGAGACCGTCGCCGCGTGTATGCAATGCAGGATCAGCTGGCCAAGGCCTTCGAGCAATATGGCCGGCAACCGTATAACGGAAGGGTCGTATTGCTGGGCTCGGCCGATCGGGTGAAGCGGGCCAGCCGGTTCAAGGCTGGCTGGCGCGTCATTGCACCTGCGATCTGCCCGGTGGTCATAGCGCCGACCCACTACGCGCTATTCCGCTCGCACATTTCAATTCTGGGCGCCGCCATCAACGCCATTCTTGAATCCCGCCCGGTGGAGGATGCCATCCGGGCGGCTTCGCCAGGCTCGTAACGAAAAAAACGGGCGATTCAGATCGCCTTTGCCGCGGCCAGCACCTCATCGACATGGCCGGGCACCTTCACCCTGCGCCACACATTGCGCACCGTGCCCTTCGCGTCGATCAAGAAGGTGGCGCGTTCGATGCCCATGTATTTTCGCCCATACATGCTCTTTTCGACCCAGGTCCCATAGGCCTCGCAGACCTTACCGTTTTCGTCGGAGGCGAGCATGAAGGGCAGATCGTACTTCTTCTTGAACTTGTCATGGCTCGCCACGCTGTCGCGGCTGATGCCGATGACGGTGGCATCGGTGCGGCCGAACTTGGGCAGATTGTCGCGGAAGCCGCAGGCTTCCGCCGTGCAGCCGGAGGTATCGTCCTTCGGATAGAAGTACAGGATCACCTTCTTGCCCTTGAGCTTGGACAACGTGACCTTGCCGTCGCCGTCCGTGGCCATGGTGAAGTCGGGGGCTTTGTCACCGGGTTTGACGCTCATACGCCTTTCTCCTCCTCGGATTCGACGATCGCACCATAAAGCCGGCGCGCGCCAGCGGCGGTTTCGATCATGTGCTGTTTAAGGGCCGCGAAGTCAACGCTGCCGGCGATGGCGGCCAGCCGCTGTGCAATACCGGGCGAGAGTGTCGCTTCATCCAGCCCGCTGCCCACAGTGATGCGCAGAAATCCGTGAAGATTTCGCCAAAGCCTCAGTGCGGAGCGCAACGGCCCCGCCTGTTCATGCGAGAGGATGCCGGTGCGGCCCATCGCCAGCAGCGCCGCATCGGTGTTCGCAATCAGCAGATCGGGCCGCGCTGCGGCATGCCGCAGGATCAGGTACTGGACGATGAATTCGATATCCACCAGCCCGCCAGCAAGGTGCTTCACGTCCCACAGGCGGTCGGTCGGATGCTGTTGGGCCATGCGCCGGCGCATGGCGGCGACGTCACCCGCGAGCTTCACCGGACTGCGCGGCCGGCGGAGGATACTTCGCAGCGCCATGGCACATCCGGCGGCAAAGTCGCGATCGCCGGCAATGACGCGCGCACGCGTGAGGGCCATGTGCTCCCAGGTCCAGGCATCGGCCTCCTGGTAGCGGCGGAAGCCCTCGAGGCCGGAAGCAATCGGCCCGGAATTGCCCGAAGGGCGTAACCGCATATCGACATCGTAGAGTTTGCCCTCACCGGTGGGGGCGGTGATGGCGGCAATCAGGCGTTGCGCCAGCCGGGCATAGTAATGGATGGGCGCCAGCGGCTTTGGCCCATCCGAGTGCAGCGTGTCCCAGCCTTCCAGCCCCGGTGGAACGTCATAGATGAAGATCAGGTCGATGTCGGAGCCGATGGTGAGCTCGCGGCTGCCGAGCTTGCCGAGCGCCACGGTTGCAATGCCGCGGCCGGGTAGCCGGCCATGCTGGCGCGCGAACTCCGCTTCGACGCGGGGCTGCAGAGCGGCAATGACAATCTCGGCCACATCGCTCAGCGGCCCCGCCGCGAGATCGGCATCGGTGATGCCGCGCAAGATATGAACACCCAATTGGAACTGGCGGTCGCGGGTCCAGCGTCGGCAGATATCGAGGCTGTCCTGCAGGTCGCTGGCCAGTTCCAGCTGCCGGCCGAGTTCGCCGGCCAGGTCCTCACGCCGTGGCGGGGCGGCGGAAAAACCGATGCCCAGCACCGCATCCAGAAGCGCGGGGTTGCCGCTCAAATGCTCCGCCAGGCGTGGCGCACCGCCCATGATCTCGGCGATCAGATCGAGAAGACGTGGATTGGAATGGAGCAGGGAAAAGATTTGCACGCCGGAAGGCAGCGCGTGCAGAAAGGCATCGAAGCGGGCGAAGGCTTCGTCAGGCTGGGGGCTGTGGCCCAACGCCTGGAGCAGGCTCGGCATCAGCTCTGTCAACAACTCCCGCGCCCGCGTCGTGCGCATCGCCCGCGCGCGACCGGCATGCCACGCCCGAATGGTGGTGGAAATCGACGCACCATCCTTGAAGCCAAGCTCACTCAGAGTGCGCTGGGTGTCCGGATCGTTCTCGGTGCCGGTGAAGACCAGGCTGCCGGGGCCGGAGAGCGAAGGCGCCTCCTCGAACAGCTCGGCATAGTGATCCTCCACGGCGCCGAGTTGTTCGAGCAATGTATGGGTGAAGGATTCGGCGTCGGGATGGCCACAGAAGCGCGCGATGGCATCCAGCCCCGGCCCGGTAGGCGGCAGGGTATGCGTCTGACGGTCGTCGACCATTTGCAGGCGGTGCTCCACCTGACGCAGATAGCGGTATGCGGCGATCATGGCTTCGCCGACGCCTGTCTGCACACGCCCCGCCGACACCAGCGCCCGGATTGCAGCACAAGTTCCTGAAGAACGCAGTTCGGGATGCCGGCCGCCCCAGATCAGCTGCTGGGTCTGGGCGAAGAACTCGATCTCGCGGATGC
>CAZQLF010000031.1:0-12421 GCA_964594035.1 uncultured Rhodospirillaceae bacterium
GAGGAAGAACAGCTCGGTATAGGCATGGGGCTGCATCACCGGCCGCCAGCGCCCCTTGAAGTCCAGCAGGCAGGTAACCCAAGGGGGATGGCGCCATCGGGCGGTGCCTAGTCTGCCCTGCTCGTCATGCAGGATGCCGCGATTGCCCATCAGCGTGCCGCGGTCAGCGACAGCCTCGATGGTGGAAAAGGGTGTAACGCGATTCTGGCGCGGCATGGCTGCCGGGCAGATTAATAGATATCGAAATCGAAGTACTTGTCGTTGAGGCGTTTATAGGTCCCGTCGGCGCGAATGGCCTTGAGCGCCTCGTTGAAGGCGTCGAGCAGCTTCGGATCGTCCTTGCGCACGGCAATGCCGGCGCCCTCGCCAAGGATCGCTGGATCCACCTGCGGCGGGCCGGCGAATTCGAAATCCTTGCCCTCGTCGCTCTTCAGGAAGTCCTGTGACAGCTGCACCCAATCGGCCAGCACCAGGTCGACTTTGCCGGCGGCAACATCGTCATCGGCATTCTCTTGCGTGTCATAGAGCACCGGCACCGCGTCGGGGAATTTGGCGCGCAGATAGGCTTCGAAGACGGTGGCTCGTTGCACGCCCACACGCTTGCCCGTGAGTCCCGCATCGGTGATTTCCAACTTGGCGTTCTTGTGGGCCACGAAGCGCGCCGAGGTGCTGTAGTACTTCTCCGTGAAGCTCACCTGCTCCTTGCGCCGGTCGGTGATCGCCATGGAGGCGATGATCGCATCGTATTTGCGGTCGAGCAGACCGGGGATGATGCCGTCCCAGGCCTGCGCCTCGATGGTGCAGACCACGTTCATGCGCTCGCACAGGGCGTTTGCGATGTCGATATCGAAGCCCACCAGCTTGCCGTCCTTGTCGATACTGTTGAACGGCGGATAGGCGCCTTCGGTGGCAATGCGCAATTGCCCGGGTCCGGTGGGAAACAGCAGATAAATCCCGTAGCCAAGCGCCACGAGGCCCAAAGCCACGGCCAGGACCAGAAGCTTCTTCATCGTCCGTTGCTGTCCGCCTGGATCTTGTGCCTGGATCCGCTTAGGGCTTGCCGGTCAGGAACTGGCGGCAGCGTTCCGATTTCGGATTGTTGAAGACCTGGGCCGGCGGTCCCTGCTCCTCGATGCGCCCCTGGTGCAGGAAGATCACCTGGGAAGCGACATCGCGGGCGAACGCCATCTCGTGGGTCACCACCAGCATGGTGGTACCTTCCTCCGCCAGCTGGCGCATGACGCGCAGGACTTCGCCCACCAGTTCGGGATCGAGAGCGGATGTGGGTTCGTCGAACAGCATCACTTTCGGCTCCATAGCGAGCGCTCGCGCGATCGCCGCACGCTGCTGCTGGCCGCCGGAAAGATGGCTTGGGTAGTAGTTGCGCTTGTCCGCGATGCCGACCTTCTTCAGCAGCGCTTCGCCGCGCGCAATGGCTTCGGTCTTCGGGACCTTCAGCACATGGATCGGCGCCTCGATGACGTTTTCCAGCACCGTCATGTGGGACCAGAGATTGAAGCTCTGGAACACCATGCCGAGTTCGGAGCGGATGCGGTCCACCTGCTTGGGGTCTTCCGGCGTGGCATGACCGTCGCGGGTGGGTTTCATCTTGATCAACTCACCGGCGACATAGACCTTCCCGGAATCCGGCGTCTCCAGCAGGTTGATGCAGCGCAGGAAGGTGCTCTTGCCCGAGCCGGAGCTGCCGATCATGGCGATGACATCGCCATCATTGGCCGAGACCGAAATGCCCTTCAAAACCTCGAGCTGGCCGAAGCGCTTGTGCAGGTCTTCAACGACCAGTGCGGGTGTGGCGTCCCCCATATCCTTGGCCCTTTTTAAGGGTTATGCCCGTTCGGGCTTTGCTTGCTTCCCTGTCAATGCAGCTTTGGCGGGTTTGGTCTGCCAGGCAAGTAAAAAAGCGAGGAAACCGGGCTAGTTGGCGCCCAGTGAGGCCCGCAGCCGGTCATGAAAATAGCCGACGCCGGCTTCCTGCTTGGGGCTCAAGGGCCCGCGGCTGAAGACGCCGGCCTCGAGATTGCGCTGGGCAATCTGGCAGATGCCGAAATCCTCGCGCACGATCTGGCAGTTGGTCTCGATGGTGCGCGCGCGCGCGGCCTCTTCGCTGCCGTCCGGAAAATAGAAGTGATAGATCAGCCTGGCACGCTGGCGATCGACGGGAAGGATGCGCGAGGTGTTCATGCCGTTCGGATAAACAGACAGCGTCATGTTGGGATAGGCCCAGAGCCAGACGCCGCCATAGATCGAGCTCACCCGCTGGGGCGCCTTCATGATCACGACATTCTCAGCATAGGTCGTCTCGAAGGCGGCGAAATCGATGGCCGCGTTGAGGCCGGCGTGGATCGAGGGGATGTGATAGCCCTCGACGAAATTGTCGGTATAGGTCTTCCAGTTGCAGGATATGTCGAACTGCACCTCCTTCAGGCAGGTGAAGCTCTCCATCGGATAGGGCGCCGTCAGTTTCGGCAAGGCGCCCAGCCACTTTTCCAGCGGCGCGCCGTCGAGATCGAGATTGACGAAAACCAGGCCGCGCCAGGTTGCAACACGGATGGGCTTCAGCGGGTAATCCTTCTTGTCGAACCAGCTCGCTTCACCAAAGGCCGGCGTGGCGCGCAGCTGGCCCTTCGTATCGTAGACCCAACCGTGATAGCGGCAGCGGAGCACGTCGCAATGGCCCTGCCCATCATCCAGAAAATGTCCGGCGCGATGACGGCAGATATTGTGGAAACCGCGCAGCTCGCCGTCGCGATCCTTGATCACGAAAATGCGCCAGCCGGTGATTTCGGCCGCGATGTAGTCGCCGGGATTGGCCAGCGCCGATAATGGCCCGATGAACTGCCATTCGCGGGCGAAGACGTTCTGCCGCTCGCGCTCGAAAATATCGGCCCGGTGATACCAATCGGCGGGCAATGTCAGAACCGGTTCCGGCTTCAGGGCAACATTCATGGACGGGATAGTGGGGTGGCCCGTCCAGATTTCCAAGCGCGAAGTCTTGCGAACCCTAGACTCCCAACGCCGCGATCCTGGCTTCCAGCTCCTTACGCTGGGGGCTGCCTTCGGGGATCAGCGGCACCACCTGCAGCCAGAGCGCCTTGGCACCCGCCTTGTCGCCATTGGCCCGCGCAATGAGACCCGCGCAATAAAGCCCGAGGCCATTGCCTGGCGAGAGCTTGCGAATGCGATCGACCACGACGGTGAAATCTGCCGGCAGTGGCGTCTGCTCAGCCAGGACCGCGAGCGCGCTGGCATAGGCGAGTTGGGCATCGAGGCGATCGGGCGCGCGGTTCGCGGCTTCGCGCCAGGCGGCGCGTGCATCGTCATGGCGGCCCAGTTGCTGATAGGCATTGCCGAGCTTCATCCAGCCATCGACATCGCCGGGCTCAGCCTTCAGCCGATCCGCCAGGCCTGCGACCATGCTGTTGATGAAGGCGGCGCGCTGCTCCCCGGTCATGTTCGCCGCATTGGCGATATCCTGATCCGTCGGGCCGTTCGCGGCCGCGACCGGCGGCTGCGGGGCGCGGCCGGGCAGGGTGGCGGGATCGTGGCCAAGCTGCTTGGCAGTGGCATCGATCTGGCTTTCCAGCACGGGGCGCCATGGTGCATCGGCCGGTGTATCGGCTTCCAGCGCGACCCATTGCTTGAGGGCCATGTCGAGATTGCCGGCCTGGGCATCCGAAAGCGCCAGGTAAAAGCGTGCCCGCGGCTCCTTGGGTTCGAGGGCAAGGGCCGCGGCGAAGGCAGCCTTGGCCTTGGGCGTTACCTGTCCGTCGGCGGCGGCACTCAGCGCCTCGCCATAGAGCGACTGCAGCTCGGCGCCGGGGGCGTCGCCCTTTGCCTGGTGGCGGGCAATGGCCGTGGCGTAGGCCGCGGCACTTTCCTGATAGCGGCCGAGTTCGCCATCGATCCGGCCCAGCAGCGCCCAGCCCTTCGGATCGCTGGAATCCGTGTTCAGCTTCGCCCGCAACATGGCAGCGAGATTGGCGAGCTCCTGGTTGCCGTTGGGTGCGATCGTCCGGGTTGCCAGCGGCTGGCCGGGCAGATTGGGATTGCCGAGATGAAGATAAATCGTAACTGCAAGCGCCGGCAGCAGCACCAGGGCGATAGCCCAGCTCGCCGCCGGCGCGCTGCGCCTGGGCGCTGCGGCCGGCGCGTTCGCTGCGGCCAACAGGCGGCGCTGAATCTCCAGCCGCGCCGAGGCTGCTTCCTTATCCGGCAACACGCCGCGGGCAACATCGCGGTCGAGCTCGGCCAGCTGATCGCGATAGACCGAGAGATCGGCATTGGCCTCGCCGCGTTCGCTTCGACCTCTCAGCATCGGCCAGGCGAACAGCGCGAGCACCGCCACCGACAGCAATGCGGCAAGAAGCCAGAACATCATTCCGATTTCGTCAGCTGCGCAACGCGGCGGCCTTCTTCTTCGCTGAGCGGCACCGGGCCGGGCGCGCGGCGCCGGCGCAGTGCCGTGGTTGCGATGAGCGCCGCACCGGCAAGAAATACCAGCGCCGGGCCAAACCACAGGATCATAGTCCTGGCCTGAAAGGGCGGCTTCAGCAGGATGAAATCGCCGTAGCGGGCGGTCAGGTAATCCTTCACCTGTTGATCAGTGTCCCCCGCCAGAAGCCGCTCGCGCAGGATGACGCGAAGATCATGGGCGAGATCGGCGTTGGAATCGTCGATGGTCTGGTTCTGGCAGACGAGGCAGCGCACTTCCTGGCTGATGGCCCGCGCGCGGGCTTCCAGCGCCGGATCCTTCAGCATCTCGCTGGGCTCGACCGCCTGCGCCGCGCCCGCCAGCAGCACGGCGAACAGCGGCGGCAGTATCGCACGCAAAGTCATTTCGAAAGCTCGGTGATCAGTGGCCGCAGCTTCTGTTCGATGACGTCTTCGGTCAGCGGCCCCACCTGGCGAAAGCGGATCACGCCGTCGCGATCGACCAGGTAACTCTCCGGCACGCCATAGAGACCGAAATCGATGGCCGTGCGCCCCGGCTCATCCACCACAACGCGCGCATAGGGATTGCCCAGCTCAGCCAGATAGGCGTTGGTATCGCTCTGCTTGTTCTTGTAGGCGATGCCCTCGATCTGGATGCGCTTGTCCTGCGCGAGAGTGAACAGCAGCGGATGCTCGGCACGGCAGGGCACGCACCAGGACGCGAAGAAATTGATCAGCGTCACATGGCCCTTGAGCTCGCTGCTCTTGAGGCCCGGCGATCCCGCCACCAGCGCCGGCAGGTCGAACGCCGGCACGGGCTTGCCGATCATGACCGAGGGCACTTCGCTGGGATCGCGATCGGGGGCAAGACCGCGCCAGAACCAGCCGGCAATCAGGGCGAAGGCGAGGACGGGCAACAGGAACAAAAGTCGGCGCATCACGGCGCGACTGGCTCGGTGGATCGAGCGCGCCTCGGCGCCCCGATGCGATAGCGCCGGTCGCTGAGCGAAACGAGCCCGCCGAGCGCCATGATCACAAAGCCGCCCCAGATCAGCGGCACCAGCGGCTCGTAATAGACGCGCACGGTCCAGCCGCCTTTGTTGTCCGGCTCGCCGATCACGGCATAGAGATCGGAGAAGTTGCGCGCCCGGATCGCAGCCTGGGTCGTAGTTGTATCGGCGTCGGGATAGAAGCGCTTCTCCGGATACAGCACCATGACCGGCGCGCCATCCTGGCTGACGGTGAATTGCGCGCGCGTGGCCGAATAATTCGGTCCGATCGCCGGGCCGACGGAATCGAGGCGATAGCTGTAGCCGGCGATTGACGCGCTCTCGCCCGGTTTGAGCACGCGGATATCCTCCTGCTTCCAGGCGCTGCTCGCGGTCATGCCGAGAACGGCGATTGCCAGGCCGGCATGGGCGAGCGTCATGCCCCAGGCAGCGCGCGGCATGCGCCGCAACCGGCCGACGGCACCGCTGGAAAACAACCGCGCGCGGTCGATGAATTCGCCGATGACCGCCACCAGCATCCAACCGCCGAGTGCTACGCCTAGCGGCGCCAGCAACGGGCCGCCCTGATGCCACCACCAGCCGAGGCCAGCGAAGATGATGGCTGCGGCGAGTGCAAGTTTGAGACGCAGCAACACGCCCGGCAGGTCGGCGCGCTTCCAGCTGAGGAACGGGCCCAGCGCGGAGAGTGCGAGCAGCGGCACCGCGAAGGGCAGGAATGCCTTGTTGTAATAAGGCGCACCGACCGAGATCTTGTCCCCCGTCATGTCTTCGAGGAACAACGGAAACAGCGTGCCGAGGAACACTGTGGCCGCCGCCGTCACCAGCAGCAGGTTGTTGATCAGCAGCGAGCCTTCGCGGCTGATCGGCGCGAACACGCCGCCAGGTTTGAGTCCCGGTGCGCGCCAGGCATAGAGCGCCAGCGCCCCGCCGATGTAAAAGACCAGCAGCGCCAGGATGAACACGCCGCGGCCCGGATCGCTGGCGAAGGAATGCACTGACGTAATCACGCCGGAGCGCACCAGGAAGGTGCCGATCAGGCTGAAGGCGAAGGCGAAGATGGCAAGCAGGATCGTCCAGCCCTTCAGCGCGTCGCGCTTCTCCACCACGATGGCCGAGTGGAGCAGGGCCGTTGCCATCAGCCAGGGCATGAAGGAGGCGTTCTCCACCGGGTCCCAGAACCACCAACCGCCCCAGCCCAGCGTGTGGTAAGCCCACCAGCTGCCGCCGCCGATGCCTGCGGTGAGACACGTCCATGCCGCGAGCGTCCAGGGCCGCACCCAGCGCGCCCAGGCCGCATCGACCTTGCCCTCGATGAGGGCGGCAACCGCGAAGGAAAACGCCATCGAAAGCCCGACATAGCCGAGATAAAGCGTCGGCGGATGAAACGCGAGACCGGGATCCTGCAGGATTGGATTGAGTTCAGCGCCTTGTGCGGGCGCCGGATCCAGGCGCAGGAACGGGTTCGAGGTGAACAGCATGAAGGCGAGGAAGCCCAGCGCGATCAGTGCCTGGATCGAAAGAACCCGCGCCTGCAAGCGCCCCGGCAGATTGCCGCCGAACGCCGCCACGCCTGCGCCATAGATGGCGAGGATGGTGACCCAGAGCAGCAACGAACCCTCGTGATTTCCCCAAAGTCCCGCCATGCGATAGATCAGCGGCTGCTGCGCGTTGGAATTGTGGGCCACGACGGCGACGGAAAAATCGCAGGCGATATAGGCCTGCATCAGCGCCCCGAACGCGACCAGGATGCAGAGCAGCTGGGCCAGCGCTGCCGGCCGGGCAAAACTCATCAGGCGCACATCGTTGGTCTCAGCGCCCCAGAGCGGGAGTGCGGTCTGCGCCAGCGCGATAACCAGCGCCAGCACCAGCGCGAAATGCCCAAGTTCGACAATCATGGCTCAACAATCATTGCCGGTTGAACATTGCGGAGGTCGCCATTCCCCATTCTTCTTCAGCGCGGCGGCGACTTCCGGGGGCATGTATTTCTCGTCATGCTTGGCGAGCACGGTTGTCGCGGTGAAGCTGCCATCGGCCGCCATGCTTCCTTCCACCACCACGCCCTGGCCCTCGCGGAAGAGGTCGGGCAGCACGCCGCGATAGGCCACCGGCAACGCGGTCTTCTTGTCGGTGATGCGAAACCGCACGATGTCGCCGTTCTTGTTCACGCTGCCCTGTTCCACCAGTCCGCCGAGGCGAAAGGCGTGGCCCGGTGGCTGCGGGCTCGCGAGCAAATCCGTCGGGCTGAAGAAGAAAACGAGATTCTGGCGAAATGCGCTCAGCACCAGCGCGGTTGCGGCTGACAGCATCAGTAGACCGAGCAGGACGAAAATCAGCCGCTGACGTTTGCGGGTCATCGATCCGATGCTCTGCGGCTGTCGCGCGTTCCCTCGATCCCGGCCAGCTCGCGCTCGCGCCGGCGCAGCGTCAGCAGCGTGTTGGCGACGAGCCCTGCCATGACAATGGCGGCGACGGCAAAGGCCGGCCAGACATAGGCGGCATAGCCGCCCATGGCGAGAAACGTGGCAATCCTATCCATGGCGGCCAGCATAGGACATGGGCGGAATTTGTCTCAGCGACCGGCTGCCGCAACACGCAGCCTGGCGGCAAGGAACTCCGAGCGCACGCGCAGCAGCAGCAGCGTGACGAAGAACAGGGTGAAACCCAGCCCCATGATCAGCAGCGGCCAGAGAATCGAGGGATCGATGGTAGGCCCGCCCAGGCGAAAGACGCTTTCCGGCTGGTGCAAGGTGTTCCACCAATCGACCGAGAATTTGATGATCGGCACGTTGATGAAGCCGACGATGGCGAGGATGGCGGCGGCCCGATTGCCCCGGCTGACATCGTCGAAGGCGTTCAGCAGCGCCAGATGGCCGAGATAGAGAAAGAACAGGATCAGCATGGAGGTGAGCCTGGCATCCCACACCCACCAGGCGCCCCACATAGGCTTGCCCCACAGCGAGCCGGTGACGAGCGCGATGAAAGTGAAGCCGGCGCCGATGGGGGAGGCCGCGCGGGCGACCAGATCGCCGAGGGGATGGCGCCAGATCAGCGCGCTGGCGCTGGCTGCGGCCATGCAGGTGTAGATAAAAAGCGCCATCCAGGCGGATGGCACATGGACATAGATGATCCTGACACTCTCGCCCTGCTGGTAATCCGGGGGGGCGAAGAAGAGGCCCCAGACAAGGCCCGTTCCGATCAGGAGGATCGTCGCTGCCGCACTCCAGGGCAGCACGATCGCAGACATGCGCAGGAAGCGGCCGGGATTGGCGAAACGATGCATAACGAGCGGGTATATATAGGGGAATCCGCCCTCAGGAAAGCGAGGGGCGGTCACAAGGCATTGATCTAATCCGGCGTACCTTTGGCGAATTTCTGCAGATGCGGGGCCATGTGGTCCCAGTGATGGGCACTTGCGGTAAACAGATCCATGGCCGGCTTGTGCAGCGAGGGATCGTCGAGGCTGCCGGCCAGGAAACCGATCACGTCGGGAAAGCGTTCGAGATTGCCGTTAACCCGGCTGCCGCATTTGGGGCAGAAGCCCCGTTCGACATACTTGCCGCTTTCGCCAACCACCTTGAAATATTTCACCTCGCCGGAAATTTTCGCTGCGTTGCGTGGGACGACGACCACCGGCGCATAGGCCGAGCCGGTGGCGCGCTGGCAATCGCGGCAATGGCAATTCAGCATGAATACCGGGTCGGCCGCGATCTCGTAGCGCACGGCCCCGCAGCTGCAGCCGCCGGTGATTTTCTTTTCGCTGCTCATGACAACACTCCGGTCAGCCCAGCGGGCGGACTTCGATCTTCACCCGCCGCCCAATGGGATCGCCTTCTTCGGTGCCGGCCGCCCCGGCGCCGATGACGGCAACCTGCGTATCCAGCGGCAGGCCGCGCGTGTTCAGCGCGTCATAGACCGCATTGGCCCGGGCGCGCGAGAGTTCGCGATTGGCCTTGGCGCCGCCGGTCGTATCCGACCAGCCGGTGATGGTGACACTGGCATGGGGGTGGCGAGCGAGAAAATGCGCGACCGCCTGCAGCTTCGCCGTTTCGCTCGCCGGCAAAGCGGCGCTCCCCGGCGCGAAATGCAGCACGGTCGTCACTTCGGGCACGGAAGCCTGCTGGTTGGCCTCCAGCTTGGTAATGCGGGCGCGCAGCGGATCGAGGATGCGGTTGAGTGCGGCTTCTGCCTGGCGGCGATGCTCGGCTGCCTCATCGGCCATGGTCATCGCCTGGTCGCTCAGAGTCTTGTCGACAGCGAGATAGCTCGGCTGCTCGGCGAGATCGGTGCGCGCTTTGTCTGCCGCCAGGCCTTCGCGCGCCGCTTCATAGCCATGATAGATCAGCGCGCCGACATCGCCGCCGAACGTCTGGTTCACATCGGCCTGGATGGCCGTGTTCTGCGTTTCGCGGTCCTGCGAAGCACAGCCCGCGAGCAGCACAGCCGATGCGAGGACGAGGAAGCGGGGCAGGCGCATGGATCGTCTCCGATAGGCGGCAAAAATTGGTTTCAAAGAATAGGCTGGCCCGCCGGGCCGGGTCCAGCCGGGTCTCCGGCTTTCATTCGACGGCAATGCGTAGGGCCGCAGCCCCGGCCCACGGCGCCAGCGGAATCGCCACCAGCAGATAGGCACCAAGCAGCAGCAGTTGCGGGTTCGCCGGAAGCCCGGCAGACGCTGCATCCACCGCGCCGACGCCGAAAATGAGGATCGGCACATAGAGCGGCAGCACCAGCAGGGGCAGCAGGACAGCGCCGCGCCGCGCCCCCAGCGTCAAAGCCGCCCCCACCGCACCCACCAGGGTCAGTGCCGGGCCGCCGAGAGCAAGTGCTGTCGCGAGCACACCCACGCCGGGTGCGGGCAGGCGCAACAGAAACGCCAGGAACGGTGCGATGACGAGAAGCGGCAATCCGGTCGCAACCCAATGGGCAAGCGCCTTGGCAAGAAAGCTCCATTCCAGTGCCAGCGGTGCCAGCGCCAGCTGTTCCAGCCCGCCATCCTCCTGCTCCTGCTGGAACAGGCGGTCGAGGGAGATCAAGGCGGCGAACAGCGCCATGGTCCAGAGCAGGCCCGCGGCGATGCGCGCCAGCAGGTCGGGTTCCGGCCCGACGCCGAAGGGAAAGATCGCAACCGCCAGCAGATAGAAGGCAAGGGTGATCAGTGCGTCGCTGCCTTGGCGGAACATCAGCAGCAGATCGCGGCGCAGCAGCGTGAGAAACGTCACGCCGCTCATCGCGCGAAATCCGCGAGGTTCAGCGTGATCGCCTCCGGCAGGTCGCTTTCGCCGTGCAGCGCGATCACCGCCATGCCGCCGCTTTCGCGATGCTCGGCCAGGAGCCGGGCGAAGGTTGTCACGGCTTCGTCATCCAGCGCATTGGTCGGCTCATCCAGCAGCCAGAGCGCGGCGCGGCTTGCCAGGATGCGCGCCAGCGCCAGGCGCCGGCGCTGGCCCTGGGAGAAAAGACGCACTGGCCGGTTGGCGAGCGGCGCGATGTTCAACGCAGCAAGTGCCGGGGCAACAGCGCCGCCGCCGCACCAGAAGGCGAGATTCTCGGCGGCGCTCAGCGCCGGCTTCATCGCGTCGAGATGCCCGAGAAAGGCGAGCCGCTGGCGATGACCATCGGGATCGTTCCCGACCGGGGCGCCTTGCCAGAGCAGCGCACCTTCCTCGGGCTTCAGAATTCCCGCCATCAGCCGCAACAGGCTGGATTTGCCGCTGCCATTGGGGCCGCGCAGCAACAGCAGGCCGCCGGGCGCAAGTGCGAAGGAAAGCGCGGCGAAGACCAGGCGTTCGCCGCGCCGGCAGGAAAGCCCGCGGCCCTCGAAGGCCTGAGATGGTCTCTGCTCCCCCGATATCGTCATCGCGGCGGAAAGCTAGCCCGGATGTGATGGCGCGCCAAGCAAGGGCCCAAAACGGTTGCGCCGCGTCCCGCCGGGATGAAAAGCGGGACGCGGCGCGCGAGGTCGATAAGAACAGCCGCTGGGGGTCGCGGTGTGCTGCCCTTATTCCCCGGTCTTCGGGGTTTGCAGGTCGAGACCGGAGAGCCTCGTAATGGCCAAGTTCAAATGCCTTTGGGTCAGATGTCTCAAGGGGCAAGGTGTCCATCACGCGTGGCGGCAATGCGCCGGAAAATTGGCGAAATTGTGGATTTTTGCCGAGCACGAAAAGGCCACGGTGCTATCATCGACTTTTCCACAAGCCCATTCCTTCATCGATCAGACCGGGAGTTTTCCGCCGTGACCGCCGCCGTGGACAGCCTGAAGTCGCGCCGTACGCTCAAAGTCGGCAATCGTCGCTTCGATTATTTCAGCCTGAAGGCTGCCGAGAAGAACGGGTTGGGCGATTTGTCGCGGCTGCCCTTCTCGCTGAAGATCCTGTTGGAAAATCTCCTGCGTAATGAAGACGGCCGCTCGGTGCGGCCGGCGGATATCAAGGCCATTGCCAGCTGGCTGAAGGCCAGGCGTTCCGATCGCGAAATCGCTTATCGCCCGGCCCGTGTGCTGATGCAGGACTTCACCGGCGTGCCGGCGGTGGTCGATCTCGCCGCCATGCGCGATGCGATGCAGGCGATGAACGAAGATCCGCGCAAGATCAACCCGCTCTCCGCCGTCGATCTCGTCATCGACCACTCGGTGATGGTCGACAGCTTCGGCAATCGTGGCTCCTTTGCCGAAAACGTCGCGAAGGAATATGAGCGCAATGGCGAGCGCTATGCCTTCCTGCGCTGGGGGCAAAAGGGTTTTGCCAATTTCCGCGTGGTGCCGCCGGGTACCGGCATTTGCCATCAGGTCAATCTGGAACACCTGTCCCAGGTGGTGTGGACCGCGAAGGATGGCGACAAGACGATCGCGTATCCCGATACCCTTGTTGGCACCGATAGTCACACGACCATGGTCAATGGGCTTGCCGTGCTGGGCTGGGGCGTGGGCGGCATCGAGGCGGAAGCCGCCATGCTCGGCCAGC
>CAZQLF010000032.1:0-4883 GCA_964594035.1 uncultured Rhodospirillaceae bacterium
ATCGTCCCAGACGATGATGCCCGATTGCGGGCCGCTGAAGGTCTTGCCCGCCGAGCCGGTTATGATGTCGGCACCCTCGGGCAACGGGTCCTGGAACTGTCCGCCGCCGATCAGGCCGAGTTGATGGGCGCCGTCGAAGAACAGCTTGCCGCCCCACTCCGCGATCACCTGCTTGATCTCGCGCACCGGCAGCGGGAACAGGGTCATAGACATGCCGAGCGTCACCATGCGTGGGCGCGCCAGCGGTGCCGCTTTGCGGAACAGATCGATATCGACGGTGAGTTCGTCGCGGTCGAAAGGAATGTCGACGATTTTCAGGCCGCGGGCACCCGCCGGGCCGATGATGCGGTTCGAACTGTGGCCACCGAAGGGCTGGGCCACCGTCATGATCACGTCGCCGGGATCGGTCAGCGCCGAATAGACAACGGCGTTGCCGATCATGCTGGCGCACATGCGGTGATCGGCGTAGCGGCAGCGGAAGTATTTCTTCAGCAGCTCGACACAGAGCGCCTCGACTTCGTCGATATGTTTGGTGCCCGCAAACCAGCGATTGACCGGGCCGATATGGCCCTCGGCCGCGCGGGTGCCGATCTCGGCCGACAACAGGGCGCGAACGCCGGGACTGGTCGGCGCCTCGGGCGCCAGCAGGTTGATGCATTGCTCGCCACGCCAGCGGGCATTGCGTCCGACGGCCGCGATGACCTCCCGGCCCATGGCTGCGGCGTCCTCTGCGGCGTCAAGCAGGGCGCGCGCCTTGGCCAAGGCATCCTTGTCGTGGATTTCGAAGGAGTTGTCGTAAATGCGGGGCGCACTTTGGGGGGCCGGCTGCTGCATGGCTGTTGATCTTTCCTGGAGCTTTTCCTGGCGCCCAGACTAACCCGCGCGGAGTCACGCCGGGTTTCGTATTGGGTTCCGTTTCTTGCGCAATCTGCTAAGAATGTCGGATATCTGAGTAATCGGGGAGAAGAATATGGCAGATAGGCGAAAGAATATTCCGCCAATCACGGAGGCTCAGCCAAGCGGCCTCGATGCCATTGACCGCAAGATCCTGACCCTGCTGCAAGAGGATAACCAGATCACCAACCAGGATCTGGCTTCGAAGGTCGGCATCTCGCCGCCGCCTTGTCATCGCCGGGTACGGCGACTGCGCGAAGAGGGCTTCATTCAGCGCGATGTCTCGCTCGTCGATCCGGCGAAGGTCGGCCGCTCGATGATCGTCTTCGCCAGCATCACGCTGGAACGCCAACGCGAAGACCTGCTGGAGAATTTCGAACGCAAGATGGCGCGGTGCCCGGAAGTGATGCAGTGCTATTTCGTCTCTGGCGATGCCGACTATCTCGTCGTCGTCAGTGTGGCCGATATGGACCACTACAACGAGTTCGCCCGCCGCATCTTCGCCAACGAGCCGAACATCCGGATGTTCCGCTCCAGCTTCTGCCTGTCGCGGGTGAAATACGACACGAAGATCCCGGTGGATTAGCAGTTAGACGCAGGTGCGCTTAACCGTCATGCTTGGCTGGCTGAAGGCCGATCATCCGCGGCTTCTTGCCTTGCACGGAGTGTGAGGTTCGATCGCGCCACCCCTCGGTTGTCATGCTTGGCCGGCCGAAGGCCAGGCCGAGCATCCACGGCTTCCTTCTTCAATCACCAAGTCGTGGATGCCCGCCATCGCGGGCATGACGGAGGTGTCAACGCGTCAGTGCAGGTCATCGTAGAGATCATTCCACTCAGGGTTAAGCATCTGGATCAGCCGGACCTTCGCAGCACGCGTGAGGTGCTTGACCTGCTTCTCGCGCTGGATTGCTGCGCCAATCTCAGCGTATTGCTCGGCATAAATCAGCTGTTTCAGGCCATAGCGCTTCGTAAATCCGGGCACCAATCCCATGCGATGCTCATACACCCGACGAGACAGATTGCTCGTGACGCCGGTGTAAAGCGTGCCATTGCGGCGGTTGGTCATGATGTAGACCCACCCCCCGCGCATGGTGTCATTACGACCGCGGCTTCAGCTTCTCCGGATCGTAGAAGGGGAACCGCACGACAACCGCCGGAATGCGCTTTTGCTGGCCATCCAGCTTGCCGACCTCGACTTCGGTGCCGAGTGCTGCATAGGCCACATCCATGCGACAGAGTGCGACGTTCTTCTTCAGGATCGGCGAGCGGGTACCGCTGGTGATGGTGCCGACCTGGGCCCGTCCGACATGCACGCAGTCGCCCTTCCCCGCCGTTTCATTGCCGTTGAGCTCCAGCCCCACAAGCTGCCACCGCGGATGCTCCTTGCGGCGCAGCACAGCTTCGCGGCCGATGAACTCCTCATTGCCCTTCACCGCCACGGTAAAGCCGATTCCGGCCTCGTAAGGATCAATCTGATCGGTGAACTCATAGCCCGCGAAGATCAGCCCTGCCTCGATGCGCAAGGTGTCGAGGGCTTCGAGGCCCAGCGGCACCAGGCCGTGTGGTTTCCCCGCTTCTGAGACCGCATCCCACACCGCCGGCGCATCCTTGGGATGGCAGAAAACCTCGTAGCCAAGCTCGCCAGTGTAGCCCGTGCGCGAGACGATGACCGGGATGCCGTTATGATCGCCGATGCGCCCGATGGTGAAGGTGAACCACTGGATTTCCGACAACGACGGCCGCGCCGGCGGCGTCCAGACGATGCCCTTCAGGATGTCCCGGCTCTTCGGTCCCTGGACCGCGATGTTGCAAAGCTGATTGGTCGAGGATTTGACGAAGACCTTGAGGTTGCGCGCCGCCGCGTGGTCGCGCAGCCATTTGCCGGTGTATTCGTCGCCGCTGATGAGACGAAAGCGGTCGGCGCCCATGCGGAAGGCGACGGCATCGTCCAGCATGCCGCCACTCTCATAGCAAATCGCGGTATAGGCGGCCTGGCCTTCTGCCAGCCGGCGCATGTTGCGGGTGCATGTTGCCTGCATCAGTGTCTCGGCATCTGGCCCGAGCACCTCGAATTTCCGCAGCGGCGAAAGATCGGTCACCACTGCGGCCTCGCGGCAGGCGAAGTACTCGTCGACCGCGCCGTGGTTATTGAATTTCGTCGGCAGCCAGTAGCCGCGATATTCGGTGAAGTTGCGGGTGAGCGCCGCGGTCCTGGGATGAAACGGCGTCTCTTGGGTCAGCTTGGCTTCTGAATCGGGCGTCATGCGATAGGCGATCGCTCGCGAAAAAATGTTGCGGGCCGGATAGACGCGCACATGGATATCGGTCGGGTTCCAGGCATTGGTCGCGTCGATGTCGTCGGGGCACGCCGTGGAGGCGCAAACCAGATCTGTGGCGGCGCGGAACAGCACATAATCGCCGGGCCGAGACCACGGATCGTCGAGGAAGATTGCGTTCTGCGCACCGATGCCGGTGTTGTAGAACAGGTTGAGGCAGGGCCAGCCGCGGCGCGCCTGCACCCCAAATGACTTGAGCGCATTGCTGAAGTTGTCCGAGCAGTTCGGATGCCCGGGATAGCCCGCGTCCTCGTAGAACTTCGCCGTGCAGGCAAGGCCGAAAGCGTCATGCCGGCCCACCGTGTCGCGCACCAGCTCCAGCAGCGGCTGCAGATCCTGGTCGAAGAACTTCGAATAGAGGCCCGGGCCCGGATAAACGAGGCCGGTCAGCGACCGGGTCGCCGTCATGTCGAAGCTGCGCTCGCGCGCTGCCTGAAGCTGGCGCGCATCGAAGGCGAGGAAATCGGAGCATTGCCGGCCCGCGACATCGATGACCTGGATATAGTCGCCGGCTTTCACCTCGTATGAGCGGCCCGTCGCCTTGTCGACATGCAGCTCGAACGTCATGTCGGCCAGCGGTTCGGGCAGCGGATGCTTCTCCTGTCTCAGCGGATTGACTCGTTTGACGACGGCGATGAGATCGGTCGCCGGCAGTTCATTGCTGACCGCCATCGGGCCGCCAACAGCGTGAACAACGACAATGCAGTCGCGCTGCGCAGTGACGGAGAAGCTCTCGCCTGCCCGAGAATCGTGCTGGAAGATGTCGGCGGCCTTCTCGATACGACCGGGAAGACCGCGGGTGCGCAAAGCCGCGGCAACGATCTTTGCCGCCTCGTCATCGCCGGCCAGCAGCCGGTTGATGCCGACAGCACGTCCGGCAGCAGACAGATCCAGCGCCGCGGCATCTTCGCGGCCCTGCGGCGAGAAAGCGGCGATTTCGGCGCGCTGCCCGCCTTCCGGATCGCTCAGTGTGAGACGATCGCCGGCGCAAAGGCCGACGACGAGCGCGCCGCCCCCGGCGATGCGATAGCGCTCGGTACCGGGTTCAAAGCGCGGCAGACCAGGCTCGATCAGCCGCGGACGGTCGGCAAGTGCCAGGGACAAGCCGGTGTCTCCATTCCCTCAGAACAGAAGCAGTCTGAGGGAATGGCAGCACTATCGCAAGCTAGAGAACCAGGCGCCCCACAACGACCACGAGGATTATCGCCAGCGCGAAGCGCAGGACCGTATCCGGCACCTTGACCGACACCTGTCCGCCCAGCAGCACGCCGGGCAGCGAGCCGATCAGCAGCGAGAGCAGGATCGGCCAGTTGGTCGACCCAAGCAGAGCATGGCCAACACCGCCCACCAGGGTCAGTGGCACCGCATGGGCAATGTCGGAACCGACGATGCGGCGCATCGGCAGGTCGGGATAAAGCAACAGCAGCGCCGTCACGCCGATGGCGCCGGCGCCGACCGAGGAGACAGAGACCAACACGCCCAGCAAGGCGCCGAAAATGACAGTCAACAGCCAGGTGGTCCGGTCGCTCAACTTGCCAATCCGCGAAGCATAAGCAGCCAGGATTTGCTGGCGGAACACGAGGACGATGGCCGTCAGCAGCAGGGCGACACTCAGCACATCATTGATCAGCGTCCTCGCTCCGCCGCCGGTCA
>CAZQLF010000032.1:4893-12112 GCA_964594035.1 uncultured Rhodospirillaceae bacterium
GCCGGTAAGATCGGCAGCCGACAGCGCAAGAATGGTGACCAAGGCGGCGGGAACACTGCCCGTGGCCAGACGCCCGACGACCTTCCAATCGATGGTGCGATGGATGGTGTGAATGGCGATGCCGCCGGTCTTGGTGATGGCGGCATAGAGCAGATCGGTACCGACCGCGGTCGCCGGATGCACGCCGAACAACAGGATCAGCACGGGCGTCATCAGAGAGCCGCCGCCCACCCCCGTCATGCCAACCAGCGCACCGACACAGAAGCCCGAGAGGACATAGAGCAGGTCGAATCCGTGAGGCATGGGGTTCTCCCTAGTTCTGGCAGCTGGTATGCGGTCGTCGAACCGGCGAGCCGGTCTCGGCATAGCGTCGCTCGATGACGCTTGGCGTGCCATCTGCAGCCGGCTGATAGAAGACGCTGAATTCCGCCAGCGATTTGGCGACGATGTCGGCGGTGATCGTGTCGGCCACTTCGAAGGCATCGAAGCCGCAGCGATGCATGAACAGCAGCAGATCGCGCACCACCTTGCCGGTGGCGCGGATCTCGCCGCGATAGCACAGGCGCTCGCGCAGCAGCCGCGCCTGCGACATGGCGCGGCCGTCATTGAATTTTGGGAATTCGAGCGCGATGACGGCGAGGCGCTCGAGGTCGTTTTTGAACTGCTCGACGGAATCGTTCGGATTTCGGCGCACGCCGATGGGCGTGTTGCGTGGCTCGATCAGACCCCGCTCCTCCTGCCAGCGCGCCAGACCGATGATGATCGGCCCCTCCGCCGGCAAGGGCTCGCCATCGGCCACATGGACGAAGGCGTCGGTCGCCGGCTGGCCATCCTTAATGAGCGGCATAAAGCTTCTCCTTGAACGGCGCCTGGCCGATCCTGCGATAGGCGTCGATGAACCGCTCGCCCTCCTTGCGGTGCTCGAGGTAGGTATCGACGATCTGCTCGACCGCGTCGACGACCTGGTCGGAGGAGAAGGCCGGGCCGACGATTTCGCCGATGCTGGCATTCTCGTCGGCGCTGCCGCCGAGCGTGATCTGGTAGAATTCCTCGCCCTTCTTGTCGACGCCGAGGATGCCGATATGGCCGACATGATGATGGCCGCAGGCGTTGATGCAGCCCGAGATCTTGATGCCGAGCTCGCCGATCTGCTGCTGGCGTGCGGCATTGGCGAAACGGGCGCTGAGGCGCTGGGCCACCGGAATGGCGCGGGCGTTGGCGAGGCTGCAATAATCGAGGCCAGGGCAGGCGATGATGTCGCCCACCAGGCCGATATTCGGCGTGGCCAGCCTCTGTTCCACCAGCTTGTCCCAAAGCGCCGGTAGATCCGTGCGTTTTACATTGGGCAGGACGAGGTTCTGAGCGTGCGAGACGCGGATTTCGCCCAGGCTGTAGGCATCCGCGAGATCGGCGACCGCCTCCATCTGCTCGGCCGTCGCATCGCCGGGAATGCCGCCATCGGGCTTCAATGAAACGGTGACGATGGCGTAGCCCGGCTCGCGGTGATGGTGGATGTTGCTGCGCAGCCAGCGGGCGAAGTCCGGCGCCTCGATGCGCTTGGTGACGATCGCCGGCGGAAACGGGTCGGACGCCGGTAGCGCCGGGGCTGCGAAGAATTTCTTGATCCGCTCGATCTCCGCGGCCGGCAGAGTCAACGGGCCATCCTTGATCTGCGTCCACTCCGCCTCCACCAGTTCGCGGAACTTGGCCGCGCCCAGAGCCGCCACCAGGATCTTGATCCGGGACTTGTAGAGATTGTCGCGCCGGCCCTCCAGATTGTAGATGCGCAGGATCGCTTCGAGATAGGAGAGCAGGTGCTGCTTGGGCAGAAAGTCGCGGATCGTGACGCCGATGGCGGGGGTGCGTCCCTGCCCGCCGCCGACGATGACTTCGAAGCCGATCTCGCCGGCCGCGTTGCGATGCATGCGCAAGCCGATATCGTGCACCTTCACCGCGGCGCGATCGTGGGGCGAGCCTGTGACTGCGATCTTGAACTTGCGCGGCAGGAACGAGAATTCGGGATGGAAGGTCGACCACTGCCGGATGATTTCGCACCAGATGCGCCCATCCTCGATTTCGTCAGCGGCGGCGCCGGCGAAGTGATCGGCGGTGACGTTGCGGATGCAATTGCCGCTGGTCTGGATGGCGTGCATCTCGACGCTGGCAAGCTCGGCCAGGATGTCGGGTGCATCCACCAGCTTGATCCAGTTGAACTGCAGGTTCTGGCGCGTGGTGTAATGGCCATAGCCCCGGTCATAGCGGCGCGCGATATGCGCCAGCTTGCGAAGCTGGGTTGAAGACACGGTGCCGTAGGGTATGGCGATGCGCAGCATATAGGCGTGAAGCTGCAGATAGAGGCCATTCATCAGGCGCAACGGCTTGAACTCGTCCTCGCTGATCTGGCCTGCGAGCCGCCGGGCGACCTGGCCGCGGAACTGATCGACGCGCTCGGCGACCAGCCTGTGGTCGTAATTGTCATAGGCGTACATCTAGGCGACCTCTTTCTCGGCAACGCCATTATTGACAACACTGGGGCCTTCGGCGCGGATGCGCTCGCGATAACGGGTGGGCTGCAGCCGGCCGTCGATCTCGCCTACTTCGATCAGATAGGGTGCGACGACTTCCGCGCAGGTCACCGCCGCGTCGGCAATTTGCTGCAGGGCAGCAGCTTCGGCTTCGTTGTTCGCCAGGCGCCCATCCTCGAACCGTTCGACCCAGCGGCCGCCAGTAGCAAGAAACACGACAGCGCCGTCGCCGAGGCGGTTGGCGGTGATCATCTGTTGGGTCATGCCTAACCTCCGACCGCCAGCGCCCAGACTTGTGCCAAGGGGGCTTTCGCCAAGGGGGTCTGCGCCTCTGTCGCCGTCACATTGCGGGCCGCCTCGCCGACGAAAATGATCGCAGGCCCGGTGATGCCGCTTTCGCGGATCAACGCCCGCAGTCCGCCGAGGCGGCCGACGACGCCGCGCTGGTCCGGCAGGGTTCCGTTCTCGACGACAGCCACCGGGGTTGTCACCGACAGGCCGTTGGCAATCAGGCGCTGGGCAATACGGCCCGCCGCACCAACGCCCATATAGATCGCCAATGTCTGGTTCGGCTTCGCCAGCGCCGCCCAATCAATGGCGGGTTCGCCATCGCGGCCTTCGGCGGTCACCAAAGTCAGGGCGTGGGCATGATCGCGGTGGGTGAGCGACAGGCCGACCGAAGCAGCGCAACCCAGTGCCGCGGTGATCCCGGGCACGACGTCGACCGCTATGTTGCGCTTGCGCAGATACTCCAACTCCTCGCCTCCCCGTCCGAAAATGAAAGGATCGCCGCCCTTGAGGCGCACCACGCGCTTGCCCTCGCCAGCCAGGCGCGCGAGCAGTGCATTGATGTCTTCCTGTGGCAGGCTGTGATGGCCAGCGGCCTTGCCGACGTAGATGCGTTCGGCGTCGCGGCGCGCCTGATCGAGGATCTGCGGACCGACGAGACGGTCATAGACCAAGACATCGGCGCGCTGCATCACCTGCACGGCGCGCACGGTCAGAAGATCGGGATTGCCCGGCCCGGCACCGACGAGGTGGACGATGCCCGTCTCCAGCGAGTCATTCGCAGCCTTGCGGTTGACGAGGCTGATCATGCCTTCGCGCGCCTTCGTCTCATCGCCGGCCAGGACGGCTTCGGCAATGGCACTGTCGAAGAACCGCTCCCAGAACCGCCGGCGGCCGGTCGCATCGGGCAGCAGGCCCTTGATGGCCCCGCGGAAGTTGTCGGCAAAGCGCGCGAGGGTCCCAAGACGCGCGGGCAAAAGGCGCTCGATGGTTTCGCGCAGGCGGCGCACCAGGACCGGCGCCGAGCCGCCGCTGGAAATGGCGATCACCACCGGATCGCGTTCGACAACAGCGGGCAGGATGAAACTGGAGGCCTCGGCGCGATCGAGGACGTTATAGGCAACGTTCGCGGCTTTCGCCGCCTCGGCGACGCGGTCATCGAGGGCGCTAACTTCCGACGCGGCGAAGACGATCGCCTGGCCATTCACGTCGCCGGCGACGAAGCCGCGCTGGATCAGGCGCGCGTCCGACACTTCGATCTCGCGGCAGGGCCGCGCCGCGACCACCGTGATTTCGGCGCCGGCCTTCTTCAGCAGGCGAAGTTTGCGCGCCGCCGCCTCACCACCGCCCACAATGAGCGCGCGGCGGCCTTTGAGGTCGAGGAAAATCGGGAAGTAGTCCATACCAACCGCTCCTTCCGGCCCGGCGATTCGGCCGGAACCCCTTGAAGCGAGCGCGGAGGGATCAAAACGCTCCCCGCCCACCAACATCGGGCCCACGGAGCTAGTCCGTGGCGCTTTAGCGAGGAATGACGCGGCCGCAAGCTGCCCTTCAAATTCCCGCGGGTCCGAAGCCGGCCGGACCAGGCCAAAACAAAAACTCCGCTGCGGCCTGCGCCGAGCGGAGCTCGATTCGCTTTAGCCGCATTTGTAACGCGCCCGCAAGCTGATGCTCAAATCGGCGCAGACCCAATACATAGCAATCGAGGCGGGCCTGTCAACGGCAAAAGTGCCAGGCCGCGTTGACAGGGGCGGCGAAGCTGCCTCATATCGCCCGGTCCAAGCCAACCGCCAGCCCCCTATTTAAGGGCAAACGAGTCTCCCCCTCGCGATGTCGATCCTGCGCAACCGAATCTTCCAGGCGGCCATCAGTCTCGTCATCGGCGCGTTTTTTCT
The DNA here is from genome assembly GCA_964594035.1 of uncultured Rhodospirillaceae bacterium. GTDB lineage: Bacteria > Pseudomonadota > Alphaproteobacteria > Dongiales > Dongiaceae > DASXQK01. The sequence goes on from CAZQLF010000032.1 coordinate 9,602, forward strand.
GTGGCGTGCGATCGAACGCACCCAGATGGACGAAGTATGGCGCAAGCTGCACGAAGTTGACCTCGGCTGGCTGCTGACCGCGTTGGCGGCTTACTGGCTGGCCCTGACCCTGCGCTCCTGGCGCTGGCGGATCATTCTGGCACCCGTGCGCCGCCTTCCGCTGGGCCACGTCGCCTATGGCCTGCTGGTCGGTTACGCCGCGAACTATCTCCTCCCGGCGCGCCTCGGCGAACTCGTTCGGGCCAACTTTCTCGGCCGACGCTATGGTGTGTCACGTCTTTCGGTGATTGGGACCATCGTCGTCGAACGGCTCTTCTATGTGATTGTTTTCATCGGTTTCTTTTTTGCCGGGCTGTGGGCGCTTCATTTGCGCGAAGACAGCCGGATTGCCCAGGTATTGCCCTTCATAGAGTTGGCCGCGGCCGCTTGCGTTGTCGGTGTCGTGGCCTTGGTCGTCCTGGTCCAGTTCAAGCATCGTGCGCTACCCAAACCGCTGGCCTTCCTGGAGGGCCAGTTGAAATCATTGGCCGAGGGGCTTCACCTGATCACGGGTGCACGCGAAGTCGCCGCACTGGCGGTTGCCACCGCTGTCGTGTGGACTGCTGACAGTGTTGCCACGTGGCTGCTTTGCCGATCGCTGGGGACCACCCTTGGCTTTTCGCAACTCCTGTTCGTCATGGGACTGTCGTGCCTGGCCGCCTTGCTCCCCCTGGCGCCGGCCAACATCGGCGCTTTGCAGTACTTTCTGGGGTTGGCCTTTGCGTTGATCGCGTTGTCCAACGAGACCGGATTTGGGCTGGCGACGCTGATCCAGGGCTGTTTTGTCGCCAGCTGCATCCTCGTCGGTGGCGCGCTCTATGTGCGGGCGACGTTGAAGCCTGTGGGAAAAATCGCGCCGAACTAGCCAGACCGCCCCGGATAAGGGACTATCGACGCCGGGTCATCGGACAGTAATCGGAGACTGGCCATGGGCGGATACAATGATCGTGCCGATCTCGGCGTCATGGAGCCGGAGGATATCCTCTCGCCCAGCCACTACGCCGCCGTGCGCTCGGGCGGCCGGCTCATGCGCGCCCTTCCCCTCTGGTGCTACACCTCCGAACGGTTCTTCGCGGCCGAGAAGGAACGCATCTTCCTGTCCAGCTGGAACCTGATGGAGCGCGAGGAAATCGTCCCCGCAGCCGGCGATTTCCAGACCCTGACATTCCTTGGCGTTCAACTTCTCGTGGTGCGCGGCAAGGACATGAAAGTCCGCGTCTTCGCCAACACCTGCCGCCATCGCGGCGCACAGGTCGCCCAAGGCAGCGGCAATTGCAAGGCCTTTCGCTGCCCCTATCATTTCTGGAGCTACGGGCTGGACGGCCATCTGATCGGGGCGCCGAACTACAACGATCCTGACGGCAAACCCCTGATCGACGACGCCAACAAGGGCGAATTCGGCCTGGCCGAAATCGAGAGCGGCACTTGGGGCGGCTTCATCTTTGTGCGCTTCAAGCCAAGTGCCCGAACTCTCGAGCATCATCTTGGAGCCTTCGTCGAAACCCTCGCTTCGCATCGCCTCCAGAACATGCGGCGCGCGAAGAAGGTTGTCTACGAGATGGATGCCAACTGGAAATGCTTCTTCGAGAATTACATCGATGCCTATCACATCCCCTATGTGCACAAGGATTCGCTCTCACGCTGGAAGGCCGAGCGCTATGTCGACGTCAAATCCCGCGGCCAGGAATATCTGGTCTTCGCCGAGCATGACGGCAGCCAGCTGCTGCTGCCCTTGCCGGGCTATGACGGGTTCCCGCCCATGGCCCAGATCGACAAGGACAAGACGCGCGGCACGTTCTTCACGACTCTGCGCCCGGCGATGATGATGACGCTCGGCAATGATGGCGCGCTGGTCTTCCAGAGCGAGCCGATCTCCGCAACGAAGTCGCGGTTGACGGTGAGCTCTCTTTTTCCAAAATCATACTTCGAACGCGCGGATTTCGAGCAGCTGTCGCAGAATTACTACCGGCGCAACGAGATGGTGGTGGGCGAGGACAAGGCGATCACGCTGCGCCAATACGCCGGCATCCGATCGCCCTATGCCCGTATCGCACGGCTCTGCGCCAATGAGACCCATGTCAGCCAATTTGCCAACTGGATCGTGGATCGGGTCATCGGGCCGGATAGCAAAGTGAAGGCCGCGGAGTAAGCGCGCCTAATAGCGGATCGCGGTGATCTCCAGATTGCGGTCGCCCGCGGCCCGCTTCCAGATGACGGTGTCACCCACGGCAGCACCTACCAGTCCCCCCGCCAGCGGCAATACCCATCGGAACTTTCCATGGGCGGGATCGGGCGCAGCTTCATCGGCAGCGAGCTCGTGTCCGGCGCGCTCACCGTCGTGCCGACGCGAAACTGCATGATCTGCGGCATCGGCAGCTGATGGTCGGCCTGGTCGACGTAGTTGTTGTGCAGGATGTACGTCTTGCCCGCGTACTGCGAGAAGTCGATGATGATGTCCGCGCGCTCGGCCGG
>CAZQLF010000033.1:0-12094 GCA_964594035.1 uncultured Rhodospirillaceae bacterium
GGGCGAAGCTCATCTCCAGCCCATCGCTGCGCACCGTGATCCGGTCATCTTTTATGAGGCGGGCGAGGGTGGGGCCATCGGCCTCGCGCAGCAGGGGAATCGCGGCGGCGTCGGGCTGCGCCATGGCAGAAGCCGCGCGACCGGCGGCCACGACATAGCAGATATGGGACTTGATATTGCCCGCCAGCATCTCGGCAAAGCGCGCGCGATCCAGTGCTGACAGCCGCGCCAGCCGCCCTTTGAGCTTCGCATCATTGAGGTAACTGTCGGGATCATAGCGCCAGGGATTGATGAAGGAGACGACCTCGAGCCCGGCGCTGCGCACCAGCGCATCGATTTCGTCGACCCGATAGGCGCGATCGCGGGCGTGGAGAAGCAGGTCAACGATGGCCGCATCCTCGCCGCGCCGGTAGTCGCCGATGGCAGGATTGCGCGCGAGTGCGTTCGTCTCCGGCAGCTGGCCGATCAGGCGCTTGGCAAGATCGATGCCGGCTGCGAGCGGCGCGTCCGCTTCGCCCAGCATCTTCAGCATGGCCTGCGCTTCATAGACGCCACGACGGCCGGTGGATCCATAAAGCATCAGCCCCATGCCGCCATCCGGCGCCATGACCGATGCAAGCGCTGCAAGTCCGGCGGCTGGATCCTCCAGGTGATGCAGCACGCCGCAGCAATCGATGTAGTCAAATCGGCCGAGGTTCATTCCCGGCAGATCGAGGAGCGAGCCGGTGTGAAAATGGATGTTGGTGAGACCGCGCATCTGGGCGCGGGCTTCGGCAATGCGCCGCGAGGCGGTCGACAGATCGAGATAGTGCACTTCCGCCGGGCAATTGCAGTCGGCGAGTTTCTGCGCCAGCAGGATGAGCGCATCACCGGTGCCGCCGCCCGCAACCAGCGCGCGGAAGGGCAGACGAAAATCCCGCGATCCGCCGAAGACGTAGTGATCGACCTCGGCCAGATTGCTGGGCGATCCGTCGATCAGCCGCGTCTTCTCATCCTGCGGATTGCGGCTGGGATAGGGGTAGGCTTCATACTGTCCGGCGACGGGATCGCTCATGCGAGCCCGGTCGTCAGAACGATCTTGCCGGTCGCCTTGCGCTCGGCGACCAGCGAGAGCGCTGTCGTCGCCTCGGCCAGATCATAGCGTCCGGTGATCCGTGGCTTCAGCTTGCCCGCCTCCCACCACTCGAACATATGCGCGAAGGCCGGCGCCAGCAGTGCTGGCTGCTTGAAGCGATAGGAGCCCCAGTAAAAGCCGAGGGCTGCGAGGTTTTTCACCAGCAGGATATTGGCGGGAATCTGCGGCACGGCACCGCCGGCAAATCCCACGATCAGCAAGCGGCCGCCCCAGTTGGCCGAGCGCATGGCGATGTCGAGGCTTTCGCCGCCGACCGGGTCATAGACCACGTCCACGCCGCCGCCCTCGGCGATCTCGCGGATCCGTTTGCGAAGATTATCCTCCCGATAGTCGATGAGGAAATCGGCGCCGTGCTCGCGGGCGATCGCGAGCTTCTCCGCCCCGCCGGCGCAGGCGATCACGCGGGCGCCCAGCGCCTTGCCGATTTCAACCGCCGTCAGCCCGACACCGCCGGCTGCCCCCAGCACCAGCAGCAGTTCGCCGGGCTTGAGATCGGCGCGCCAGGTGAGGGCGCCATAAGACGTGCCATAGGCGATGGCGAACCCGGCCGCGGCGGCGAACTCCATGTGGGCGGGAATCGCAAACACATCCGCTTCGCGGGCAAGGGTCTGTTCGGCAAAGCCGCCGCGGTCGAGTGCGGCCAATACCCGATCGCCCGGCTTGATGCGCGCGACGCCCGGCCCGATCGCGCGCACCCGGCCCGCGATCTCAAAACCGGGTGTAAAAGGGGGCGACGGGCGTTCCTGATACTTGCCCGCGGTGATCAGCAAATCGGCATAGTTCACGCCGGCCGCGGCGATATCGATCAGCACCTCGCCTTCGCCGGGCTCACCGGGCGGGGGTAAGTCGCGAAGCTCGAGAGTCTCCAGCCCGCCCCAGGCCACGCATTGGATAGCGCGCATATCTTGCCGCTAGAAGGCGGCCTCGGCCGCAGCACGGATGCGGCCAACCTTCGTGCCGGCGCGATTTTTCAGCACCGGATTCAGCCGATCGGCGAGCCGCGCACGCTCCTCGGCGCTCAGCAGGCCGAGCCCCGTCAGCACATGGCTCATGGCCGCCTCGTTGCCGCGGCCGGTGCCGTCCTCGTTCTTGATGCAGATGCCGAGCCCCAGCCCCGGGACGATGCCAGCGAACACGCCTTCCGCGCCCGATTTGATCGCAACCTTGCCGCCAGCGATGCGCATCACTTCGGTCACGTATTCGCCGGTGCCGCTGACCATGGCCGGCTCCGCCGTCATGGCATGGACGATGCGCTTGGCCGCCAATGCTCGTGCCGGCGTCAGATCGACCGGATCGGCGAGCTTCGCCATGGCGCGGGCCGTGGCTACGATGGGAATGGCGATGGTGGGAATGCCGCAGCCATCGATGCCCCGCGGGACATGGCGCAACGACAGATCGCAGAGCTGCTCCATGATGGCGAGCAGGCGCTGCTGGATCGGATGTTCGTACTGGATATAGCCCTTGGTCGGCAGGCCGAGATGCACCGCCGTGGTGAGGAAGCCCGAATGCTTGCCCGAGCAGTTGTTATGGCTGGCATCGGGCTCGATGCCCTCGTGCACCATGCTCCGCATCGCTGCCTCGTTGTAGGGCATATGCGGCCCGCATTCGAGATCGGCAACCGACAGCCCGACGTGCGTCAGCCAGGCGCGTACGCGGTCTACATGCTGCGGCTCGCCGCTGTGGGAAGCGCAGGCCAGCGCAATCTCGGCGTCGCTCAACTGGAAAGCATCCGCCGCCCCGCTTTCCACCAGCCCCACGGCCAGGATCGGCTTGATCGCGGAACGGCCATAGATCGGCTGGTCGATGTCGCCCCAGCGATGCAGCACGCTGCCATCGCGCTTCACCACCGCAACATGACACCGGTGACGGCTTTCTACGAAATCGTTGCCGTTGTCGGTGCGGCCACGGGTGACGTCGACGATCAAGGGATTTTTGTGGTTGGCCATGATGAATCGCAGGAAAACAGGTGGTGCGAAAAGGGGCAAAACACCTTGCCGCGCCGCAACCCGCCATGCAAGCTCCGCCCTCATGCGCGGTTATTTCGGCATCGGCGTGGAGGGCATCAGCAAGCCGATGAATCTCGGCAGCCTGTTACGCAGTGCGCACGCCTTCGGCGCGGGGTTCGCCTTCACCATCGGCGCGGCGTTCGACGCCAGGGCCGCAGCACAATCCGATACCTCGGCGGCGGTGGCGAGCCTGCCCTTCAACGCCTGGCGCGATCTCGACGAGATGCGACTGCCCCATGGCTGCCGGCTGGTGGGCATCGAGTTCCGTGACGATGCGTCCGACCTGCCGAGCTTCACCCACCCAAGCCAGGCGGCCTATGTGCTGGGCGCGGAGCGGGCGAGCCTGTCGGGCGAGTTGGTGGAGCGCTGCGATTTCCTGGTGAAGATTCCAACGAAGTTCTGCGTGAACGTCGCCATCGCCGGTGCGCTGGTGATGTACGACCGGATGATCAGCCTGGGGCGGTTTGCCGAACGTCCGGTGCGCGCCGGCGGCGCCGAACGGCGCGTTGCCCCGCACATCCATGGCGAGCCGCTGTGGAAGAAGAAGCTGACGAAGACACGAACCTGATCGTCATGCCCGGCCTTGTGCCGGGCATCCATCGTTGCGCAGCACCGATAGAAAGTTGGATGGCCGGGTCAAGCCCGGCCATGACGGTTGGCATTGAGGGCGTAGCCGCGCGGCTCAGTATCCCAGCAGCCCGGATACGATCCGCCCCACCAAGCTCGTCGGCCGGATCGCGCCTTCCTCCAGCACCAGGCAGAGACAGGGGCTATCGGCATCGGCGACCGGCTCATGAATCGTTTCGAGCCCCGCGTTCTGCACATCGCCCGGACCGTAGCCGGCCGGGCCATCGTGATAACCGCCGGAAATCACCAGCACCATCTCGCCGCCCCTATGCCCGTGATGGGGGATCGGCCGGCCCGGCTGGAGTTCCATCATCCAGATCTTGGCGCCCTCGGCCTTCAGCTTCAGGGTGCGCAGGCCCGGCGAGGCCCGGCGCCAGCCTGTCCTGGCCGCAGCGGCACGGGCGATGTAATCGCGCAGCGGCTGCGGGATGGCGAAGTCGGCTGGCGCAACCGGCACCGTTGCCGCCGGCTCCTCGGGTGCGGCAACATCCAGCATCTCCAGCGTATGGCTGAGACTGCCCGGCGACAGCAGCTCGCCCGGCAAGTCGCCGAGCAGCTCTCCGCCCAGCGCTTCGTAATCCGCCACATGGCGCCGGCAATCCGGGCAGAGAGCCAGATGGGTTGCAATGACGAGGCTCGGCGCCTCCGCCATCTCCCCCGTGGCATAGGTCATCAGCTGGTCGTCGTCCGGATGATGGGCGGGGTGCCAATGAACGGGGGGGTTGTTGGCCATCACTCGAACTCCTCGAACGCCCGGCGCAGCTTGACAAGCGCCAGCCGCAGCCGGGACTTGACCGTGCCGAGGGGGAGCTTCGTCTGCGCCGCTATGTCGCTTTGGGCACGCTCGTCGAAATAGGCGAGGCGAATAAGCGCCGCCTGTTCGGCGGGCAAGGCGGCAAGCGCCTGGGCCAGGCGCCGGCCGCGTTCCTGGGCGAGCAGCCGGCCTTCTTCGTCGGATACCGAATCGGGAACTAGCGCCGGGTCGGCAGGATCGAACGCCGGCCGGTGCTGCTTGCGCAGTGCATCGATGCGCTTGTTGCGGGCAATGGTGAAAAGCCAGGTGGCGGCCGAGGCGCGGGCCGGGTCGAAGCTGCCCGCCCGGCGCCAGACCATGACCATGGTTTCCTGCATCAGTTCCTCGGCCTCGCCGAAATCGCAGCCCCGGCGCATGAGATAGGCCTTGAGGCGGGGCGCGAACTGGCGAAACAGCGCGGCGAAAGCGGCACGGTCAGCCCCGCGGGCGATCCGGCCGATCAGTTCTTCGGCGGCCTGGCCAGTCGGAACCTGGGCCGGCCCGTCGCGGTTTTCGTCACGGCTCGCGGGCGACACGGGGATATTTAGCCCCAGGGAAAACGGCCCGGCAAGGCAGCGTCCGGAATGGCTCCCGCGAGCGGCAAATCGGGCGGCGGATGAAATTTCTGAGAGGGGCAGGAGTGAAATTGCCTGTTGCACAGCAATATGATACGGGAACGACACATCGGCGGATCACAGCTCCCGACTCGCGCCGGGCAGCACCATTTTTCAGCTTCAATCGGATGGAAGTGTTAAGGGCCAGGATGATGACGAACTTGTTCAAGGTACGTGGCACGGCGGTGATGGTGGCGGCTCTGGCTTTCGCCGGGTTCGTCAGCTTGGCTTCGGCAGCAGGCCCGACGCCGATCAACAAATTTACCGACTGGAGCGCCTCGACCTATGACGATGGCGGCAAGACCCTGTGCTATGCCACCAGCGACCCGAAGAAGCAGGCCGGCAAGTTCACCAGCCGCGGCAAGCCCTACATCGCCATCACCCACGCGCCCCAGGCCAATGTGCGCGACCAGGTGAGCTACGTGGCGGGCTATGACATCAAGCCCGACAGCGTGGTCAAGGTCACCATCGGCAAGCAGAGCTTCCAGCTGGAGCTGCTGCAGAAGGACCGCGCCTGGGCCAAGAACTCCGACATCGACAAGCAGCTTGTCGCCGCCATGCGCAAGGGCAACACGCTGGTGATCACCGGCACCTCCGCGCGCGGCACGCAGATCACCGATACCTATTCGCTGAACGGCTTCTCCAAGGCCTACCAGGCGATCGGCACGGCCTGCAAAGTTCAGTAGGCCGGAAGTGGGCGGGACATGAGCACGGCGCAGCACGCCGAACTTTTCGCTCCCCCGGCCCGGAAGGATTCGCGCAAGAACTTGATCGGCCTCGACCGGACCGAGCTTGCCGATGAATTGAAATCAATCGGCCAGCCGGCCTTTCGTGCCCGCCAGCTCTGGCACTGGATCTATTACCGGGGGACTACCGATTTCGCGGCAATGACCACGTTGTCGAAGGATTTTCGCGCCGAACTTGCCAAGCACTATGTCGTCGAGCGGCCGGGCGTGGTGGTGGACAGGCAATCCATCGACGGCACGCGCAAATGGCTGCTGCGCTTCGCCGACGGGCAGGAGGTGGAGACCGTCCACATCCCCGAAGAGGATCGCGGCGCGCTTTGCGTCTCTTCCCAGGTCGGCTGCACGCTGACCTGCCGCTTCTGCCACACGGGAACCCAGCGCCTGGTGCGCAACCTGTCGAGTGCCGAGATCCTGGGCCAGCTGATGCTGGCGCGCGATGCACTGGGCGAATGGCCCTCGCCGCCCGATGGGCGCCTGATTTCCAACATCGTCATGATGGGAATGGGCGAGCCGCTCTACAATTACGACAACGTCGCCAAGGCGCTGCGTATTGTCATGGATGGCGAAGGTATCGCCATCTCCAAGCGGCGGATCACGCTCTCGACCGCCGGTGTGGTGCCGATGATCCGGCGCGCGGGCGAGGAGCTCAACGTCAATCTCGCCATCTCGCTGCATGCGACCAATGACGAGCTGCGTGACCGCATCGTGCCGATCAACAAGAAGTACCCCATCGCCGAGCTGATGGATGCCTGCCGGAATTACCCCCGCCTTTCCAACGCCCGGCGCATCACCTTCGAATACGTGATGCTGAAGGGCGTCAACGATTCGCCCGCCGATGCCCGCGCCCTCATCAAGCTGATCGAGGGCGTGCCGGCGAAGGTCAATCTGATTCCCTTCAATGCCTGGCCGGGCGCGCCCTTCGAATGTTCGACCGACAAGGCGATCGCGGCCTTCAGCGACATCGTCTTCAACGCCGGCTATGCGAGCCCGGTGCGCACGCCGCGCGGCCGCGACATCATGGCGGCCTGCGGCCAGCTGAAGAGCGAAAGCGTGCGCAAGCGCAAGGCGGAGCGCGAGGCGGCCGCCTAGGCTTTAGCTGGTGCGGTGGCCGGCGCTGGCCCATGCGCACGGCGTAGCGGACCCACTGCGATACCGGCAATGCCCGGCAGGCCGATGGCGCCGGCCGAAAGAAGAATCATCGTGCCCATGCCAAGAACCGGCAGCAGGAATCCTGCGACGGCGCTGCCGGCCGGGCCCATGCCCTGGATCGACAATCTGATCAAGGCGAAGACCCGGCCGCGCAGTTCCGGCGGAATGATCGCCATGCGCAAGGTCTGGGCCCAGATCGTCAGCGGCGAATCGAAGAACCCGACGAAAAACAGGCCGATGGCGGCCGACGTTATACCCGGAACAAGGCCCACCAAGAGAATGGAGAAGCCCGCCAGAACCTGTGCCGCCATGATCTTCAAGCCCAGTGCGCGATGGCTGCTGACGACGCCGAGTCCCAGTGCGCTTGTGGATTCCCCGAGCGCCGTTGCCGACAGCAGCAGGCCATAAAGGGCCGATCCACCGTGCAGGTCGTTCGTGACATAGATCGGCAGCCACACGCTGAGCGCACCCATGCCGATGCTGAAGACGATGAACATCAGCGTGATGCTGGCGAGCACGGGATGGCCTGTCAGAAGCCGGATCGCCGCACCCAGTCCGCTGGCGTGCGTATCGCCGGCGTCAGGCCGGGCAATGGGCGGAAGCCGCACGCCGGCAAGGGCAAAGGCGAACACGAAATATGATGCGACATCGACCAGCACCGTGGCTGGCGCGCCGATGCCGGCGATCAGCAGGCCGGCCAGCGCCGGTCCGCCGATCCCCGATACCGTATAGCTCAGGATCTCCAGCGCATTCGCCGTGTTGAGCTGTTTGGCGCTGACCAGCGAGGGAATCAGCGCGGGAATTCCCGCCAGCGAGACCATCATCAGCAGGCCGTAGACCGCCGCCGCGCCGTAGACATGCCAAAGCTGCAGGATGCCGAGCCAGTGGAAGACCGGCACGAGCGCGATTGCCCCGCCGCGGATCAGGCAATCGGCGATCATCACGGTGCGCCGATCGAAGCGGTCCAATGCCCAGCCGGCGACCAACCCGCCGACGAGCACCGGTCCGGTGTAGCAAATCATCAGGATGCCGAGTGCCGCCGCCGAATTGGTCTGCTGGTAGACGAACCAGATGAAGGCCATGCGGGTCATGCCGTCGCCGAACATGGAGAGCGAGGCGCCGATCCAGAAGCGGCGAAAATCCTTCAGCGCAAAGACGTCGCGATAATTGGCGAGCATGCCAGTCACCGGCCCTTGAGATAGAGCAGACGGCCGGTGGTGCTTTTCGTCGCGCAGTAGCCGGTGGCCTCGAACATCTCGGGCACGCCAGTCCAGGCGAAGGCCGCCGCCAGTTTCGTGTCCCGCGCGTGCAAAGCAGGCAGGCCTTCGATCTCACAGGCGCCTGCGGCAAGCGCCCCTTGTGTCGCCGCTTCCAGAAGCGCGGTGGCAATACCCTTCCCGCGCCAGCCCGCCTTGATGAAGAAGCAAGTCACGGCCCAGGTCTTCGGCGAAGCGCTTGCGCGATGGAACACGCGGCTGCGCTCAAGCTTGGGGAAATCGCCGCGTGGCCCGAAGCTGCACCAGCCCACCGCTTCCCCATCGGTCTCGGCGATGACGGCGCGCACGCAGCCTGCAGCAAGCAGTTTGAAAAAAGCGCGCTTGTTGGGCTCGCCCTGCATCTCGCGCCAGAGCTGGCCGCCGCGTTCCAGCCGCCAATGCATGCACCAGCAGCCTGCACACGCACCCCGCGCGCCGAACAATGTCTCGATGACTCTGCGGTCGCGCGGCGTCACCGGCCGGAGCGTTATGTCCTTCGGCCTTTTCATGATGGGCGCCGCGAGCGCAGGAGCGCCGGCGCTTCGCTGGCCTCGAACAGCTGTGCTGCGGCTGCTGTCGAGAGCATGTCGATGGCGGCGCGATCGAGGGACAGGATCACCGCCTTGCCGTCGCTTTGCTCGTTGAGGAGTCCGGCCTGGCGCAGTTCATGCACGTGGTGGGCGACGGTGGGTTTGCTCAAGCCCATCTGCCGGCCGAGCTCGGCCGAGGACATGCGCCTGCGCGCCAGTAATCCCGCCATGGCAAACCGTGTCGCATCGCCCAGCGCGCGAAAGACGAGGGCAACGTCGCGCGGCGGACCCGTATCCTCGGCCGCGGTCGGCTGCAAGGTAAGGCGGATGGCTGGATCGAGATAGGGAATGAGTGGGTCTGTCTCTCCCGAAGCCTGGTCGAGCACCGTCCAGAACTGAAGCTCATTAAAGGCCGACGGCAGGAAGATCGCCTCGCCCAGTTTGGCAAACGGCAAGGCATAGCCGCCGCGCAGCGCACGCATCTGCCGGCGCGCCAGATCGAATTCGATGTTGAGGCCGAGCCTGCGGCCGATGGCCAGCCAGTCCCCATCCCGCAGAAGCGGTTGAATCTTCTCGGCGGATTGTTCGAGCTGCGGCTTCAAGCGCCGCCAGTCGGCGGCAAAAACGTCGGTAGCGAAGCCGTCGAGCGCAGCCAGCGCGTCGCGCCGGAATCCGTCTGGATCCTCGATCATGCGCGCGACGGCTTTTGCCATCGGCCGCTCGGGCGCGTAGGGGTAAAGCCCCATAAAACCCAGCCATTCACGTTTGCGCCGCGGCAGCGCCGCGAGCGCTTCGGCTGGGCCGACCTCACGGGCGAACAGCCGCGCGCCAACGGCCTCGCTGTGGAGCAGGGTCGATAGCAACCCTTCGGTTAATTCGGCCGCGGGTCTGCGGCGGATATGTGTGAGCACCTCGCCGATCTCTTTTTCCGGCGGCCGCAGGCCGGGCGCGTCGAAAAACAGGATCCAGAGTTCGGGACATTCGCCGAGGGCGGCGATGGCGCGATGAAACTCCGGCGACAGCTTTGCCCGGGCAACACGGCGCCATTCGCCATGACGCCAGGCCTTGTCGCTGAGCACCGACCAGAGCGCCAGAAACAGCTCGAAACGAGGGCTGACGCAGATTTTCCAGGGAACCGGGTGCATTTAGTGTTAGATTATTATCGAACATAGCAGTTAGTCAAGGTGCCGCAGGCATTGGAATCGGGGCGCCAGCGGCTATCCTCCTGCCCGCAGCGCTGCCCTTGTCCTCAGGAGACCATTCCCGTGGCCGCAAGCTTCCCGCCGGAATTCCTCGCCCGGCTTGCTACCCCCTGCCTCGTCGTCGACCTCGCCGCCGCCGAGCGCAACATCGCGCGGGCGGCTGAGTATTTCGCCAGCCGCAAGGCGAAGCTGAGGCCGCATTTCAAGGCGCATAAATGCACCGAGCTTCTCCGCCGCCAGCTCGCCGCCGGAAGCTGTGTGGGCGTCACCTGTGCCACCGCCTACGAGGCTGAACTTCTCGCCACCAAGGGATTCCAGAACGTTCTGGTGGCAAACGAGGTCGTCGATTCCGCTGGCCTTGCGGCACTGGCTCGCGCCGCGAAGCGCACGCGCACCACAGTCGCGCTCGACGCAGTCGTGGGGGTCCAACGCCTGGAGCAGACCGCTGCGTCAGCGGGTGTCACCTTCGGCGTGCTGATCGAGGTGGATGTCGGCATGGGCCGCTGCGGTGTCGTCTTCGGCAGCAAGACGCTCCTGGATGTCGCTGCCGAGGTTCGCAACTCCCCGCACCTAGAACTGCTCGGGCTGCAGGGCTATGAGGGACACGCCGTTATGCGCGAGGACCATGCCTTGCGCGGTATCTCCGCCTGGCAGGCTTCCGAAACCCTGAAGGCCGAGCGCAAGCGGCTGGAGGCGGCAGGCTTTGCCTGTCCGATCGTCTCGGGCGGTGCGACTGGCACCTTCGATCTCTCAGGCAATACCGGAGCGATGGACGAGATCCAGGCCGGCTCTTACGTGCTGATGGATTCGCGCTATGGCTCGCTCGGCCTGCCCTTCGAGAATGCCCTTTACTGCGCGGCAACGGTCATCAGCCGGCGCTCGCCGGAAGCGGGTGTGCTGAATGCCGGACTTAAGGCCGTCAGCGCCGAGTATGGCATGCCGAAATCAGTGACGCCGGGAATCCAGGTGATCTCGCTCTCCGACGAGCACGCCCGGTTCATCGTCAAACCCGACAGCAACGTCGCCATCGGCGATACCGTCCTCTTGATGCCAGGTCATATCGATCCGGCGATCAATCTGCATGACGCCATGGTGGTGTGGACCGGCAGCAGAGCCGAACTCTGGCCGGTCGACGGCAGACGTCAGGCCGCAACCCTTATGCCTTAGCGCGTCCTTGCCCGGGTCTCCTTAATCCCTATACTCGCGCCGCTTTTGGGCGGGCCTCGCCGGCCCGCTCGCCTCCACAGGGATTTCGACATGAAGCGCGACATCAAGAAGGTGGTCCTCGCCTATTCCGGCGGGCTCGACACCTCCGTCATCCTGAAATGGCTGCAGGAAACCTACCGCTGCGAGGTGGTGACCTTCACCGCCGATCTCGGCCAGGGCGAGGAGCTGGAGCCGGCGCGCCGCAAGGCCGAGATGCTGGGCATCAAGCAAATCTATATCGAGGATCTGCGCGAGGAGTTCGTGCGCGACTTCGTCTTCCCGATGTTCCGCGCCAATGCGCTCTATGAGGGCTGTTATCTGCTGGGCACCTCGATCGCCCGGCCGCTCATTGCCAAGCGCCAGATCGAAATCGCGCGGGAATCGGGTGCCGACGCCGTCGCCCATGGCGCGACGGGCAAGGGCAACGATCAGGTGCGCTTCGAGCTCACCTATTACGCCCTCAATCCCGACATCAAGGTGATCGCGCCCTGGCGCGAATGGAATCTCGATTCGCGCACCAAGCTGCTGGAATTTGCCGAGCAGCACCAGATTCCCATCGCCCGGGACAAGCGCGGCGAAGCGCCGTTCTCGGTCGACGCCAATCTTCTACACATCTCGGCCGAGGGCAAGGCGCTGGAAGATCCCTGGCATGAGCCGGAGGAGTTCGTCTATAGCCGCACGGTCGCGCCGGAGAAGGCGCCGGACAAACCGACCTATGTCGAGATCGAGTTCGCCAAGGGCGATCCCATCGCCGTCGATGGCGTGAAACTGTCGCCGGCAATGCTGCTGACGAAACTGAACGAGCTGGGCGGCGCCAATGGCATCGGCCG
>CAZQLF010000034.1:0-8925 GCA_964594035.1 uncultured Rhodospirillaceae bacterium
AGGCATTTCATGAGCGCCATGCTCTGCAATGCGGCTTCTGCACGCCGGGCATGCTCATATCGCTCGTTGCCTATTTAAATAAAAATCCGGAAGCCGGAGAAGCAGATATCCGAACCGCGATCTCGGGAAATCTCTGCCGATGTACGGGCTACCAGGCCATTATCGAGGCGGCCCTGGATATCACGGCGGCTGGCAGGGGAGGGCGAAAGCTCGGAAGTTGCCCGGGCGATGGAGAGTGCGCCGAACCAGTCCAGCAGGATTCCCTGCTCGGCGAGCGCAATCGCCGGTGCCACAAGTTCGGCCCATGGCAGCCGCCCGAATTTCTCGCGGGCCAGTGCAATGCCATCGACGTAGCCCGGCACGGCAATGGATTCAGGCCCAATGACATTGCGGTTCTCGACCACCAGCGGCCAGCCGAACAGCGCATCGTCGCTCCCCTTGCCCGGCGCAAGCGCATAGCGCGCCGGGTCGATGCCTTGGGACGCCACGACACCGAATTCGACGAGGCTCGCCGGACTGCCATCGGCCGGCTGCACCACCATATAGCCGCAGCCGCCGAGCCCGCTCATCCAGGGCTCGCAGGCGGCGAGCGCTAAGCCGGTGGCGATCGCGGCATCGACCGCATTGCCGCCGGCCGCGAGGATCGCAGCCCCCGCCTCGGCTGCCCGCCGGCTTTGGCTTGCGACGATGCCGCCCGCCGAGCGAACGGCGGGTTTGGTCAGTTCCCAGGGCCCGATCGTGATCATGGTTTCCGTTTCCCTTGCAGGTCCGCAAAGCTAGGTGAAATTGCCCTCCTTGGCACCCTCCCAAGCCCGTTCGACGAATCCGGGACCAGCCGCTAAACTCCGCGCCGCATGAAGCGCCGCTGGATCGACCTGCTGATTCCCCTGCTCATTCTCGTGGGCGCCGTCTTCCTGCGCACGCAGGACGGCTATGTCGTGACCGAGCTGCGCAATCGCGTTTTCGATGTCTATCAGCGGCTGCAGCCGCGGACTTATCCGGTCGATCCGCCCGCTGTCGTCCGTATCCTGGACATCGATGAAGAAAGCCTGCGCACCTTCGGCCAGTGGCCCTGGCCGAGGGATTTCATGGGCCGGCTTCTCAATCGGCTTACCGAAGCCGGCGTCCTCGCCATCGGCCTCGACATGCTGCAGCAGGAGCCAGACCGGACCGGGCCGCAAAGTCTTCTGAAGCAGTGGCAAGGCCGCTCGGATTTCGCTGCCTTGCAGGGGGCAATCAAGCAGCTTCCCAACCCCGATGCGGAGTACGTGCAAGCCCTCTCGCAGAATCCCGCCGTGTTGTCCTTTGCCATCAACCAGACGCCGGGCGGGCGTCCACCGATCTGCAAGGTCAATTTCTCATATGCCGGATCGGCGGGGGACAATCCGAGCAGTTATCTGGTGACGTTTCCGGGCGTCACATCGCCACTGCCTGATTTCGAAAATGCAGCGCCCGGCAATGGCGCAACCAATGCTATCCCTGATCCGGACGGTATCGTGCGGCGCGTACCGCTGGCAGTCGCCTATCAGGGCCAGCATTGCGGCAGCCTGGTGTCGGAGGTGCTGCGCGTGGCACAGGGCGCGCCCGGCAATTACCTGATCAAGCTCTCGGGCGCCAATGGCGAAGAGAACTTCGGCAAGAAAACGGGGCTGGTCGCGATCAAGATCGGGAAGATCGTTGTCCCGGTCGATTCGAGGGGACAAATTCTCCTCTACGACACAAATACCCGGCCGGAGCGTTTTCTCTCGATCGCCCGGTTCATGCAACCGAACTTCGACGCGTCACAGCTCGCCAACACCATCGTCTTCATCGGCTCCACGGTGGAGGGGCTGAAGGACATCAAGGCCACACCCCTCGACCGGGCCATGGCGGGGGTGGAGGTCAATGCCCAGATCCTCGAGCAGATCATCAACCAGCAATTCCTGTCGCGGCCGGATTATGCCGATGGCATCGAGCTGGTGGCACTCGCGCTCTTCGGCCTGGCACTGATTCTGATGCTGCATTTTCTCGGTGCGCTGTGGGCGGCGCTCGCCACCGTTCTGGCTATTGGGCTCGCGAGCGGTGCCTCCTGGTACGGTTTCAGCCAGCACGGACTTCTTTACGACCCTGCATTTCCGAGCCTGACGGCGATTGCGATCTACATCTCCGGCTCGCTGATCGGCTACCTCAGGACCGAGCGCGCGCGCCGGCATATGAACAACACCTTCGGACAGTATCTGGCGCCCGAGTTGGTTAAGGAGATGGCCGAATCCGGCAAACAAGTGAAGCTCGGCGGTGAAGAGCGCGAGCTGTCGGTCATGTTCTCGGACATCCGCGATTTCACCAAGATCGCCGAAAAGCTCAACCCTCAGGAACTGACGCATCTCATCAATTCCACGCTGACGCCGCTGACCAATGTGATCGTCAAGGAACAGCGGGGCACCCTCGATAAATATATCGGCGACTGCATCATGGCGTTCTGGAACGCGCCCACAGACAATCCGGAGCATGCCCGTCATGCGCTTCTTGCGGCGCTGGGCATGCGCAAGGCCCTCGACCATGTGAACGGAAAGTTCGCCCAGGAAGCGCAGATGACAGGCAAGCCCTTCATCCCCGTCGGTGTGGGCATCGGCGTCAACAGCGGGCCCTGCAGCGTCGGCAATATGGGCTCCGAATACCGCATGGCCTATTCGGCGCTGGGCGACACGGTCAATCTTGCCTCGCGGCTTGAATCACTCACCCGTGCCTATGGCGTGAACATCATCACCGGCGAGGAAACGGCGGCAGGCGCACCGGAGATGGCGTTGCTGGAGATCGACCGCGTCCAGGTGAAGGGCCGCAGCCGGCCGCTCGCCATCTTCACCCTGCTGGGGGCTGCGCGCGATGCGGCTTTTGAACAATTGAATTCGGCGCAGCAAGCCTTTCTTGCTGCCTATCGCAGCAAGAACTGGCCGGCGGCAAAGGAAGCGATCGCTGTTTGCCGGGGCCTCGCGCCCGATCTTGCCGATCTCTATGGGCTGTTCGAAAAGCGCATTGCCGATTACCTGGAAGAGCCCCCGCCGGCGGAATGGGACGGCGTCTACATTGCCACCTCGAAGACCGGATAGGCCACCCCCGCACCCCCATATTCCGCTGCTTCTACAGGGTATTGCCGACTCTTTAAAAGTTAAGAAAATCCGCCTAGTCTGGCGCGCCACATCTGCCGGGGTTTATCAGCACAACCGACAAGGGGCTTGATTCCATGTCACGCTTATTTCGATTTCTTGCACTGAGCGCCGCGCTCGCACTGGCCATGGGTGCCGCACGAGCCTATGCCGCCCAAGACCAGATCGGGGGTGTCAGCCAGCACGACTACAAGGGAGCGACGGGGGCGCCCACCGGGGGCGCCGCCTCGCCGCTCTATTTCGCCAACGATGTCTATTCCGGCGAGACGGTCCAGACGCCCGATGCCGGCTCGACCGTCCTGACATTCCGGGACTCGACCCAGCTCAATGTCGGCGCGAACTCGACCGTGGTGCTGGATCACTTCGTCTACGATCCGGCCACACGCACTGGCGATGCCTCGATCAACTTCACCAAGGGCATCTTCCGCTTCGTGACGGGCGATATCGAGAACAAGTCCAACGTGAAGCTGACGACGCCCACCACCTCGCTCACCATCCGCGGCACGGATTTCAAGGTCGTGGTTAACAACGACGGGACGACCGTTCAGGTGAACAAGGGAGCGGTGGAGATCAAGCCGTGTGGCGGCACCGCCGAAACGCGGCTGGTAATGCCGGGCGAGGCCGCCAAAGTCAGCCCCTCCTGCAGCGTATCGACGGTCGCGATCAGCAGCGTGCCGGGCGATCCGGCGACCGATGGCGGTGGTGGCGGCGGCGGTGGCCCTCCCGGTCACGATCCGCATCCGGGTCCCCCGCGCGGCGGCGGCGATGGCGGCAATCCGGGCTGAGATCATTACCGCACGTCGTCGCTGAGCATCCGTGGCCGGCGTTGCCGTCAATATCTTCGGCATTGTCGGGCTGCTGACGCTCGTCGGCTTCCTGCCGGCACTCGCCCGGCGGGTCAACCTGCCCTATACCGTGCTGCTTGCGGTTGTGGGACTCGGTCTCGGCGGCCTCATCCTCGCCACGCGCAACGTGACGCAGATGGGGCCGCTCAGCGACTTCCTGCAGGCCCTCCGAGGCTTCGCCATTCCGGCCGATGCGTTCCTCGCTATCTTTCTGCCCACCCTGCTGTTCGAGACGGCGCTCGCCATCAACATTCGCCAGCTGATGGAGGATGTGGCGCCCATCCTGCTGATGGCGGTGGTGGCGGTCCTGATCTGCGCCTTCTTCGTCGGGCTGACGCTCGCCGCCATTTTCGGGCTCTCCATCGTGGCGGCATTGCTGCTGGGCTCCATTGTCGCCACAACCGATCCGGTGGCCGTGGTCGGCATCTTCCGCGATCTCGGTGCGCCCAAGCGCCTCGGCCTGCTGGTGGAAGGCGAAAGCCTGTTCAACGACGCCGCGGCCATCGCCATTTATGGCCTGCTCATCGAACTGCTGCTGGGCGAACATGGCGGCAGCCCGGAACGCGCCGTCGTGGAATTCCTGCGCGATTTCATCGGCGGCGCCATCTTCGGCTGGGCCGCCGCCTGGGCTGCCTGCGCGCTGGCGCGGCCCTTGCGCGGTTTGCCCCAGGCCGAGATCACGCTGACCGTGGCGCTGGCCTATCTCGTCTATCTGTTCGCCGAGCACTACCTCGGCGTCTCGGGCGTCGTTGCCGTGGTGGTGGCAGCGCTCACCTTGAGCGCCGTCGGACGCACGCGCTTCACGCCCACCACCTGGGAGAGCCTGGAGGGCATCTGGCAGCAGCTGGGATTCTGGGCCAACTCCCTGATCTTTCTTCTGGCCGCCATGCTGGTGCCAAAGCTGGTGGACAACATCACCATCAACGACGCCCTGATGCTGGGCGCGCTGGTGGTGGCGACGATCGTCGCGCGCATCGTCGTCGTCTTCGGCCTGTTTCCATTGCTGAATATCGCGCGGCTTGCCGAGCGCATCGACCGCGCCTATGCCGTGGTCATCGTCTGGGGGGGCCTGCGCGGCGCCGTGTCACTCGCGCTCGGTCTGGCGGTGGCGGAGAACGACAGCCTGCCGCCCGACGTGCGTCATATGGTGGGCGTGCTCACCACCGGCTTTGTTCTCTTCACGTTGCTGATCAACGGCATCAGCCTCCGGCCGCTCATCAAGGTCCTGGGGCTCGACAAGCTGGCGCCCGCCGAACAGGCGCTGCGCGATCGGGCGTTGACCATGGCATTGGAAGGCATCAAGGCGCGGCTCTCCGATGTCGCCATGGCCGACAAACTGGCGCCGGGCCCGGTCAGCCAGGTGACGCAGGACTATGACCGCCGCATCGCCGCGGTGGAGCAGCAGGGCAGCCCAAGCGCACTGACGGCAGACGATCTGGTTTACATCGGGCTACGCATCCTGGCGAACCACGAGAGCGAGTTGGCGTTGTCCAATCTCGCGGCGGGCATTCTGCCGCGCAGCGTCGCCGATGCGCTGATCGGAGGATCGGCGCAGCTGGGCGATGCCGCCAAGACCGGCGGCAGCATCGAATACGAAAAAGCGGCGGGTGCAGCACTTGGGTTTCCGCGCAGCTTCCGCGTCGCCCTTTGGCTGCATCACCGCTGGGGGATCGAACGCCCGCTTGCCAGCGCGCTCGCCGAGCGGTTCGAGCGCCTGCTGCTGGAGCGCCTGCTGCTGGTGAAGCTGGGCGAATTCGTCACCGAACGGCTTCAACCCATCCTGGGCAGCGAAGCAGCGGCGACCCTGATCGCCGTGCTGGGCCGGCGATCCGGCGGCGTCGAACAGGCCCTCTCGGCGCTGCGCCTGCAATACCCCGACTACGCCGAAATGCTGGAAGCGCGTTATCTCGGCCGTGTCTCGCTGCGGCTGGAGGAAGACAGCTTCCGTTCGCTTCTGGATGAATCGGTGGTGAGCCAGGAAATCTTCAACGATCTCGAGCGCCGCCTGGCGGATCGCCGGCGCAATCTGGAACGCCGGCCCGGCCTGGACGTGGCGCTGGATTCCGAGGCGCTCATCGCCAAGGTGCCGCTGTTCAGCGATCTGACGCCCGAGCGGCGCGCCGCCATCGCCCGCCTGCTGTCCCCGCGCCTGGCGCTGCCGGGCGAACGCATCGTCACCAAGGGCGAGCGTGGCGATGCCATGTATTTCATCGCCTCGGGTGCTGCCGCCGTCTCGGTGGGCGAATCCGAAGTGCGCCTGGGCAGCGGCGAATTCTTCGGCGAGATCGCGCTGATCGCCCACCGGCCGCGCACCGCAGACGTGACCGCGTTGGGCTTCTGCCGGTTGCTGACGCTGCGCGCCAGCGACTTCGCCCAGTTGCTGGGCGAGGATGCGGAGTTGAAGGACGCGATCGACACCGTCGCCCGCCAGCGCCTGGCGCAGAATTAGCCTAGAGCTGCTTGGCGAAGATCACCTTGGCATCGCCAGGGGCGTAGAAATCCGGCAGGCTGGCAGCCGCCCGATAACCGGCCGCTTCATAGAAGGCGCGCGTCGGCGCGTAATCGGCCCGCCCTGAGGTATCGATGTAAAACCCGGTCGCACCAAGGACGCGCGCGCGGCGCTCCGCCTCCAGCAGAAGGCGCCGGCCGACGCTGCGGCGCTGTGTGCCTTTGGCAACCGCGATCCAGTAAAGGTCCCAGCTCGACCGGGTCAGTGGGATCGGTCCGTAGCAGACATAGCCCAGCGCGGGAACACCCGGCCCCCATTGGGCAAAGAGAAAATGATAGCCGCTGGCCGCAAGCCCACGCGCCAACCTTTCTTCCACGAGTTCTGCTGCGAGATCGACTTCAGCCTGCGAAAAGCCGCCGCTGTCGCGGGCAAGCTGGCGCACGAGTTCGATATCCGCTTGCCCGAGCATCTCGCGAAAGGAAAGGTCGCTCATCGCGCTACTCCGGCGGCTTCGATCACAGCGGGTCTAGCAAGCGCGTTTGCATCGCCCAGGATGCGCGCGACAATGGCCAAGAGATCGAGACCGGCGCGCTCAGCGGCCGCGGCAAAGCCCGCATCCGGCGAAAGGCAGGGGTTGATATTGACCTCCAGCACCTGGACGGCGCCGGCCGCATCGACCCGGCAATCGACCCGCGCATAGCCGCGCAGGCCGAAGAGACGCCAGCAGGCCTTGGCGGTTGCCTCCAGCCGCGCCAGCAGATCGCGATCGGAAGCCGGAAAATCGAAGCGGCGCTGCGTTGCATGAAATTCGAAGGAGGCTTCCTCCCATTTCGCCGCGTAATTGACGATGCGGGGTTTGCCCGGGGGATAATCCACGAAGCACATCTCGGCCGGCGGCAGAAGCTCCACGCCGTTCTCGCTTGCCAGCAGCGAGAGATTGAACTCGCGCCCTTCGATGTAGCTTTCCACAAACCATTCGCCGCCATGACGGCGCTGGCGCTTGTGGATCAGTGCGGGAAGCCGGGCGGCTTCCGCAACCACCGATCCGTCGTCGATGCCGATGGAGGCATGCTCCCAGACCGACTTCACGATATAGGGGCCGGCAAAGTCCGGGGCTTCCCCGTCTTCGGTCCAGGTCGGGGTGGCAATTCCAGCAGTGCGCATCAGCCGTTTGGCGAGCGGCTTGTTGGATGTCACGTAGGCTGCGTCCGCCCCGCTGCCGGAGAAAGGCAGGCCCAGAGATTCCAGAAGTGCGGGCGCCAGATGGATCAGCCGGCCCTGTCCCTCGATCGATTCCACCAGATTGAAAACGAGGGCGGGACGCAGATGCATGAGGCGCTGGCGCGCTGCCTCCAGGTCGAGGGTGATGGGCAGGATGACGGGCGTGAAGCCAAGCCCGGCGAGCGCGGCGCGGGCCGTCTCCACCTCCACCAGCACATCCTGCTCATCAGGCGCCGCATCGAGGGCGACGGCGCCATAGAGGATGGCAACCTGGTGGAGGGAGCGTCGCCCTTTGACCGGTAAAATCATGGGGTCGAAATCATAATGGCTATTCAGCGGCGGCGATCTGGGCCTGGCCGTTCTGGACGCTATGGGGCTTGGGCAGCAGGCCCGCGCGTTGCAGGCCCAGCCTCAGGATACGGCCGATGAGTTTCTCGTAGGCAATGCCGGCGGCGTCCGCCAGGATCGGCAGGTCCGAATGGGTGGGATGCAGCCCGGCCAGCGGGTTCACTTCCATGAATTGCGGTTCGCCGGCGCCATCGCAGCGCAGATCGACGCGGCCGGCATCGCGGCAGCCCAATGCCCGCCATGCTGCGAGCGCCACGGCAGACGCCTCCATCGCTGTCTCATCCGCCGCCAGGCGATAGATCACGCGGCTCTCGCACTCTTCCTTGTTCACATAGCCATAGACGCCGGCCTCGGCGCGGTCCGATAGCATCACTTCCAGAACGCCGATCGCTTCCGCCCCGCGGCCCGTCCCCAGCATGCCGACGGTGAATTCGCGCCCCGGCAAATAGGTTTCCACCAGCACCGGCTGGTGGAATTTGCCGAGCAGGCTGCGGCAGACCTTGCGCAGCGCGGCCGGGCCGCCGGCTTTGCTCGCGGGCGAGACGCCCTTGCCCGTTCCTTCGGCCACCGGCTTGGCAAATACCGGGAAGGGCAAGGCCAGCCCCTCCAGATCCGCCATGGTCTCGATGACGGCAAAGGGCGCGGTGGGCACACCCTTGTCGCGTAGCACATGCTTGGTCATGCCCTTGTGCAGGGAAAGCGCCATGACGAGGCTGTCGGAGAAGCTGAAGGGAATGCCATAGGCCTCCAGCAGGGCCGGCACCTGGGCTTCGCGCCCCGCCCCGCTCAGGCCTTCGCAAATGTTGAAGACGAAGTCCCAGCGCTCGCCCGCGGCCAGACGCTGCGCCAGCGCGCGGATATTGCCGATGCGCTCCGCCACCACGTCATTGGCGCTCAGAGCCTGTTCAAGAGCGGCGAT
>CAZQLF010000034.1:9025-12061 GCA_964594035.1 uncultured Rhodospirillaceae bacterium
CGATGCGCTCCGCCACCACGTCATTGGCGCTCAGAGCCTGTTCAAGAGCGGCGATGGTGGCGGGGCTATCGAACTCCGCCGTCTCCTCCTCGCCATAGCCGGCCGCGAGGTAATCCTCGCGCAGGTCATAAGTCATGCCGATGCGAAGCATGGCCGCCTTTCAAACTGGATTTTTGGAAAAACAAAAAACGCCGGCAAAGCCGGCGTTGCTGTCAGCGCTGAAGCGAAGCTGGGCGCGATCGCAGAAGAAAAAACACTACTGGGAGGCTCGGTGTCTTCCCGAGCCAAGCGCTCGATCATGGAAACCGGAGCTCCTTTACGCTCCCCTTCGCGGCCGGTTGGTCCGCACCGGCACGCTTTTGCGGCGATGTTTTCGCCTCGCCGTCGCAATTAGTCCCATCGCGCGCAATTGTCCAGTATTCCCCGCGTGCCAGCCAATAAAATTGTGGACGGGAACGCCGGCGACGGGAGAGCGCATTGGAGGCGGCCGAAATTCTCGGGCATAGTCGGGCCTGTCCATGCCCCCGCCGACGCCTGCCTCCGCCCCGTCCTCCCGCAACACCCTTGCCGGCATCGCCCTGATCCTGGGGGCGGGGTTCCTGTTCACCGTCATGGATGCCAGCGCCAAATACATGGCCGGCAAGATGCCCGTGGTGGAGGTCGCCTGGGGCCGCTATCTGTTCGCCACGCTGGCGCTGCCGCTGATCCTGCACCGCCATGGCGGGCTTGCCACCATCCGCAGCCAGCGCCTTGGCCTGCAGCTGCTGCGCTCGTTCTTCCTGCTCTGCTCGACGGTGATCTTCTGGCTGGCGGTGAAGTTCATCCCGCTGGCCGATGCCACGGCCATCGGCTTCGTGGGCCCCCTGATGCTGACGGCGCTCTCCGTGCCCTTCCTCAAGGAAAAGGTCGGACCGCGGCGCTGGGCAGCCGTGCTGATCGGCTTTGCGGCCTCCCTCATCATCATCCGGCCCGGCTGGGGCATGGCCCAGCCGGCGGCATTGCTTCCCCTCGCCTCTTCCTTCGCCTTTGCCAGCTATGCCATCTGCACCCGGCTGCTCGCACGCAGCGACGACTGGACGACGACCCTGATCTGGTCCTCCCTGCTCGGGCTGGTCCTGCTGACCCTTTGGGTCCCCTTCGACTGGGTGATGCCGGACCTCTATGGCTGGCTGATGCTGGCCTTCCTGGGATCGATCGGAACCTTGGGCCATCTGCTGCTGATCCTGGCCTATGCCCGGGCGCCGGCCTCCACGCTCGCCCCGCTGAGCTATGTCCAGCTCATCTGGTCGACCGCCATCGGTTTCGTCTGGTTCGCCAATTTCCCCGACGACTGGACCCTGCTGGGCGGCGCCATCATTGCCGCTAGCGGGCTTTACGTGATCCACCGCGAGCGCCTGCGCCGGGCGGAGGCCGCAGCCGACGGATGACAGCTGAAAGAAAATGCCGGGTCGATATGGCTTGTTTAAGAAGCGGCTGATTCACGCCTCACATTGTTAGAACGCGAGGCGATCAGACGCTACCTGCCCTTTCTCTTTTTCCGTCTGGCGCTTTCGCTCAGGTGCCGAAGCGCCGCTTCACCGCAGTGCCGGCACCGTTGCTGCTTTTGCGGGCCGGTGCTTTGCGAACCCTCACCTTTGCGCGGGAGGCCACACTCTTTACCGGCCAGAGATCGCCGCTGACGCCGTCCAGCGCCCCGGTCTGAAGCTCCAGCAGCTGGAGGCGGTGCGGCTGCTCGCCCGGCATGGTGATGCCGCGGGCGGCAGCGGAGCGAAAACCGAAGCGGCCGTAATAGCTGAGATCGCCCACCAGCAGGACGAGGCTGTGGCCGAGCTCGAGCGCACGGCGCAGGCTCTCGCGCATCAGCTGGTCGCCGATGCGAATGTTGCGCCGGTCGGATGCAACTGCGATCGGGCCCAGCAGAAGGGCCGGCGTCATCTTCTCATCGCCCACGACGGTGACAGGCCAGTGGCGCACGGTTCCCACCAGCCGGCCATCCTCGCGCGCCACCAGGCAGAGCTCGCCCACCGGCGCCGTCATGTGGCGATAGCGGTAGGACTGCTTGCGGTGCCGGTCGGCGCCGAACGCCTCGTCCAGCAGCAGGTCGATGGCTGCGTTATCCTGGGGTTGCTCTGGCTCGATGATGGCGTTGGTCATTGAAGGTTCCTTGTCGTCTGGCTGGCGGCTGACCGTCAGCGGAACCTTCGGAGAGCTTGGCGGCGCGAAGGGCGCTTCGGTCAGACGAGATGGCTGGCGGCGGAAAAAATCCCCGCTGAGCCGGCCTGTCGTCGGAGTCGAAGCGTCGTATGCAACCTGCACCTTTTTGCTCAATGCGCGCAAACAAGTATCACGCACGCGCCCGCTGTCAATACGCTGGGCCGGCCAGCGTAAAAAAATTTTCGCGGGGCTGGCAAAAATATCGCGCTGCGATGCCGCGCCTCGGCCTCGCGCGGCTCAACCCACCAGCCTTGGCGCCGGACAAAGAAGAAGGGGCCCGTTGCCGAGCCCCTTCGCGAGCGTCAAACGCTGCTGGCGCTCAGGCCCAGTAGTACCACCAGGCCACGAAGACCATGAGGGCGCCGCCCAGCACCGTCACATAGGGCAGGACGCCGGCATGTTTCTCGCCAAGCTGGTCGGACGAGACGTGCAGATCGGCCAGCATCTTGGCGGGGAACTTGCCCTTGTCCTGGATGTAATGGCGCCAGATGAAGATCGGCACGATCAGCAGGGCGCCGATCAAACCGAGCTTCAGCGTCGTCGGGCCATAAATATTGGCGCCCGCCCCCATGAAGAACATGTTCACGTAGCTCAGGATTGCGCCAAGGCCCAACAGCCAGTTCGGCGCCCGCCAGGGGCGCTGGACGTTGGGGCTGTCGACGCGATGCAGCCAGCCCGAGTTCAGGTTGATGAAGTTGAAGATGATGTAGAGGCAGTTCGATACCGCCAGGACGAACAGGTAGTCCGACATCATCAGCAGGATCAAATTGAAGCAGAGGTCGGTCCACATGGCGCGGGTCGGGGCGCCATGCTCGTTGACGT
>CAZQLF010000035.1:0-12047 GCA_964594035.1 uncultured Rhodospirillaceae bacterium
GCCGAGGGATTGCAAACAGCGCAGGGCCGGTGAGGTGGTGAGAGAAGGCGAAATGAGATCGGTTGAGTTGATCGGCGAACTGACGCGGGCGAGATTCGACGATCAGCATCCGCTACCTTCCGGGGGCGCCTTCAGCACATAGCGCTCGTCATAGTCAGCGAGCTTTGGATAGGTGATGACCGGCGCGCTCTCCAGGGCCAGCACCCGGTCGCGATAGCGGGCGAGTTCGGCTGCTCTCTCCTCCTCGCTGATCCGTGCCAGCGCATGAACGACAAAGGGCTCGATCACCGTAAAGCCGGTGAAATAGAGGATGCCGTGGTTGACGGGGAACAGGATCGCCTCGAGCGGCCCGTTCAATCCGTGCCTTGAATACATCGGCGCTCCGCCGCCGATGGTGAGCGCGCACATGGCGCGCTTGCCGGCGAACACGCCCCGGTCGTACCACTTGCCGCCGCCATAGATCTTGCCGCCCGAGGCGAAGACCCGATCGACCCAGCCCTTGAGGATTGCCGGCAGGCCGAACCACCACAGCGGAAACTGCAGGATCGCCACGTCGCACCAGAACAGCTTGTCCATTTCCGCTGCGATATCGGCAGCGAAACCATCGTGCTGCGCCGCGTAGGCCTCCTCCGCCTGCTGGCGCAACCGCTCGGGATTCGCGGTCGTCGTGAAATTGCGCCGGTCGGAAACAGGATTGAATCCCATGGCATGGAGATCGGAGATCTCAACCTCATGCCCGGCTCCTGTAAGCGCGGCAACGGCCTCGCGTGTCATCGCGCCGTTGAAACTCTGGGGCTCGTGATGGGCGTGGACGATGAAGACGCGCATGTCCGTGGCGAAAGAAAAGTGGCGTCCCCGGCGTGACTCGAACACGCGACCCCCGGTTTAGGAAACCGATGCTCTATCCAACTGAGCTACGGGGACGTTGGGTGACCCGAATGGCGCCGTTCTTAGCACCGGTATCGCAGTGACGCCACCGCATACCTCGCTCGCGCGCTTGACCCCCGGCCGTGCCAGCGCAAGATCGCCCACATGGAAATGAGGGTCTAGGACCGCATGCCGGAACGCCAGTGGCACGACATCGGCGGCGAATCAGCGATGCTGGCCTTTCGCCTGCCCGTTATCCGCTACCGTGGGTCGAGCGGACGGCCCGGCGCCTATCTGCAGGCGGCCCTCCATGCCGAAGAGCAGCCGGGTGTGGCCGCGATCCATGAACTCGCCAAGCTGCTGGACAAGGCCGAGGCCGAGCGCCGCCTGCTGCGCGACATCACGCTGGTGCCCTATGCCAACCCGGTTGGCCTGCACCAGGCCCTTGATGGGCGCATCATGGGCCGCTTCCATCTCGGCAGCGGCGTCAATTTCAACCGCGCCTTTCCGCTGCCGCCCGTGAACCAAAGCGCGGGCAAGAAGCCCGGCGATGCGCCCGCGTCAACGCGCGCCGATCAGGCGCTGAAGGCGACCCTCGTCACGCTCGCTGCCGGGAACGACGTAATCCTCGATCTCCATTGCGACAAGGAAGCCGCCATCTACGCCTATTGCCATGCCGAACTCTGGCCTTCCGCCTGCGATCTCGCCGCGCGAATGAACCTTGCCGCGGTCATGCTGTGGTCCGGCCCGGAAGAAGGCGGGGCGGCCTTCGAGGAAGCCGTCACCATCGACCGGTTGCCGGCCACGTCCGCCAAGCCGTTCCTGTCGGCGACGGTCGAGCTGCGCGGCCAATCCGATGTCGATCCGGATCTCGCCCGCGCCGATGCGCTCGGCCTTTACGCGCTGCTGGCCGATCGCGGGATGCTAAGCGATCCGGCCGTTGCGCCGCGGCCGCCCTGGAACGGCCCGGCGGTGCGGCAGGATCATGTGCTGAACGTCAGCGCCCCGGCGCTCGGCACCCTGCTGTTCGAGTGCCCGGTCGGCGCGCGGGTTTCCGAAGGTCAGCTGCTGGCGCGCATCCTTGCTTCGCCCGGCGATCGCGCGGGTGAGGTCGAGGTGCGAGCGCCGGCAGCGGGCCTGATGCTGATCCGCGCCCGCGAGCGTCTGGCACGGCCCGGCGAAACGGTCGCCACGTTGATCACCGACCGGCCGGCCAAGGGCGCCGCCGTCGGCCGCACGCTCTCAAACCGCTGAAGCGCTACGCCGCTATCCTGCGGAAGTCGTTCATCACCCGGATCAGCGCCTTGCGGATTCCCGGCTCCATCGCCGAATGTCCCGCGTCGGCGATCACCTCATAGGAGGCTTCCGGCCAGGCACGGTGCAGATCGTCGGCCGAAACCGGCGGGCAGACCAGGTCATAGCGCCCCTGCACGATGGCCGCCGGGATGTGGCGGATCTTGTGCAGGTTATCGAGCAGCGCGTTCTCCGGCATGAACACATCGTTGATGAAGTAATGGCATTCCAGCCGCGCCACGCTGAGCGCGACGCCATCGACATTGAACGTCGCCATCAACTCCGGATTGGGCAGCAGCGTGCAACAGGTGCCCTCATAGATGCTCCAGATGCGCGCGGCCGGCATGTGTATCTTGGGATCGGGATTCATCAGCCGCTTGTAATAGGATTTCATCAGATCGGCGCGCTCGCTCTCAGGCAAAAACTCGACAAATTGCCGGCCGATCTCCGGCGCCATGGAGCCCATCTGATGCAGGAACCAGTCGATCTCGGACTTGCGGCAAAGGAAAATGCCGCGCAGCGCCAGCGACAGCACGCGATCCGGATGGGCCTCGGCATAGGCCAGCGCCAAGGTCGAGCCCCACGACCCGCCAAACACATGCCAGCGGGAAATCTTCAGGAAGGTGCGTAGCTTTTCGATATCGGCCACGAGATGGGGCGTGGTGTTGTCGATGGTCTCCCCCAGCGGCTTGGAACGCCCGGAGCCGCGCTGGTCGAAGACGACAGTGCGATAATGGGCCGGATCGAAGAAGCGCCGATGGGCAGGGCCGGCACCCGAGCCCGGACCGCCATGCAGGAAGACCACCGGCACGCCCTTCGGATTGCCGACCTGTTCCCAATACATCGTATGGCGGCTGTCGAGCTCCAGCATGCCGGTCTCATAAGGTTCGATTTCCGGATAGAGGTCGAAGTCGATCTTGTCGGGGCTCATGATGCGTCTTCCCAGAATTGCGCGGCGATCCTGAAATCAGCGCGTCAGTAAGCCCCAATTCGCGGGTGCCGGGCAACCCCGGATGCTGGCGCACCCGCTCTGGTCAACGGACGCGCCAGGCCCGATGATCCCTTCGATGATTCGCAGAAGAACCGGTCGGGAGGAAACGCCCGATGCCGCGCCGCGCTGGCGGCTGCCGATCACCTGGGCATTGCTCGCCGGATTCGGCGGCCTCGTCGGTGTCGCGGTCGCAACCGTGATGCTGATCTCCATCCGCGTGGCCCAGGAAAACACCGACCAGCTGCTGGCGCAGAACGCATCCCAACGCCTCGAATCCGCCATCGGGCGCATCGACCGCTATCTGGAACCCGTCGCCGATGACGTGACGTTTCTCGCCCGTCAATTCTCTCGCGAGGGCGATCTGAGCCCCGCTGGCGATGGGCAGAGCGAAGCCCTGATGCGCGGCTCGCTCGGCGCCATTCCCCAAGTCGTCGGCATGGTCTTCGTGCGGCCCGACCTGACCGCGCTCAGGGTGCGGCGCGACCGCGTGCGCGACCGCATCGGTGCCGACTCCACCAGCATCGTCAGCCAGCGCTTTGGCCCCGAACTGCTGGAGAACGCCAAACGCGTGCAGGGCGTGACCTGGAATGCCGCCTTTTACATCGAGGATCCGGGGCTCACCTTCATCAGCGCGGAGGCGCCGGTCTATCGCGATGGCGCGTTCAAGGGCGTGATCGTTGCCGCCGTGGCGGTGGATGAGCTTTCGATTCTCATGGATACCGGCGATCCCGACAGCACGATGTTCATCCTGAGCGCCGGCGATGACGTCATCGCCCATCCCCAGCTCGCGCGCGGCGGGTTCATCCCGACGCCCACCCATTTCCTGCTCCGCCGCAACGAACTGAACGATCCGGTGATGCGCGCCTTGTGGTCGGCCTCGAGCGATGGCGGCATGGCGGCGCGCGTGCATACCGCCGATAATGGCAGCCGGCGCATCGATGTGAACGGCGAAGCCTATGTCGTGCTGCTGCGCCAGGTGACGCGCTTTAGCCGCCAGCCCTGGCTTGCCGGCATCTATTTCCCGGCAACACAGCTGAATGAGCCGATCGCGCGGCTGCGCCTCGCGCTCGCCGTGGGGCTCGTCATCCTGGCCCTTGGCGTGGGTCTTGCCCTGTTGCTGGGGCGTGGCCTTGCCCAGCCCATCCGCCGTCTGGCCGCGGCCGCCGCGGACGTGTCCGCCTTCGATTTCTCCGGCGTGCATCGTATCGGGGCCAGTCCGCTACGCGAGATCGATGCCGCCAGCCGCGCCTGGGATTCGATGCTGGGGGCGCTGGGCTGGTTTGAAACATATGTGCCCAAGGCGCTGGTGAGCCGCCTCCTGGGCGATGCAGTGTCCGGCGAGCTGAAGGCCGAGGAGCGCGAGGTGACGGTCATGTTCACCGATATCGCCGGCTTCTCCACCCTCGCCTTCGGCCGATCCCCGGTCGATGTGGCGAGCTTCCTCAACACTCACTTCGCCCTGATCGGCAAGGCCGTCGACGATGCGGGCGGCACCATCGACAAATACATCGGCGATTCCGTGATGGCCTTCTGGGGCGCGCCTGTCGAGGATCCCGATCACGCGCTCCATGCCTGCCAGGCGGCGCTCGCCATTGCCGCTGCCTTTGCCGAAGACAACCGGCGCCGCGAAAAGGAGGGCCGCCGCCCGGTCAAGGTGCGGATCGGAATCCATACCGGCCCGGTCGTTGTCGGCAATGTCGGCGCGCCGGGGCGCATCAACTACACGCTGATCGGCGATACGGTGAATGCCGCCCAGCGGCTGGAGCAGCTGGGCAAAGACGTGCCGGGCGAAGCGGAAGTCACGATCCTCGCCAGTGCTGCCACCATTTCCAAACTGCCCGACGACTTCCCGCGCCTGCATCTGGGCGAACTCATGCTGCGCGGCATCGGCGATTTCGAGGTTTTCCGGCTGGGCTAGGACGGAGACAACGATGGCCAAGGCGAAGACGGTTTTCACCCTCGGTTATGAAGGCCTCACGCAGACGGAGTTCATCGGCCGGCTGACGAGGGCCGGTGTTGTGCGGGTTCTCGATCTGCGCGAGCTGCCGCTGGCCCATAAGCCGGGCTTCTCCAAGAGCGGGATGGCGAAGGGACTGGCCAAGGCCGGCATCGGCTATACCCATCTGCCGGCGTTGGGCGCACCCAAGCCGGTTCGCCACGCCTACCGCGCCAGCGGCGATCTGGCGCGGTTTCTACGTGCCTATAAGGCGCATCTGGCCGGCCAGAAGACGGCGCTGGAGGATGCAACGACGTGCGCCAGGGCCGAGCCGGTCTGCCTGGTGTGCTTTGAAAAGGACTCCTGGCAGTGCCACCGCTCGGTGGTTGCCGACAGGATCGCCAAAAGCGCGCATCTTGCGATCGAGAATCTCTGAAGGCGCGCCCTCAGCTTCCTAATTCCGCCGCAATCCGATAGACACTGCGGCCATGTCGATGATTCGCGCCATCACCACGGTCGGCAGCTACACGATGATCAGCCGCGTGCTGGGCTTCGTGCGCGACGTGCTGATCGCGCGCGTGCTGGGCACCGGCGAAATGGCGGATGCTTTCTTCGTCGCCCAGCGCCTGCCGAATTTGTTCCGCAGCCTGTTTGCCGAAGGCGCCTTCAACGCGGCCTTCGTTCCGCTCTTCGCCCGGCGGCTCGAGGAGGGCGGCAAGGAATCCGCCCGCCTCTTCGCCGAACAGGCGCTGTCGGTGCTGCTCTCCGTGCTGCTCGCCTTCACCATCCTGGCGCAGATCTTCATGCCGGCGCTGATGCATGTGATCGCGCCGGGCTTCGTCGGCCGCCCGGCGAAATTCGCCATGGCGGTGCAGTTCACCCAGGTCTGCTTCCCCTATCTCTTGTTCATGTCGCTGACCGCCCTTCAAGGCGGGGTTCTGAATTCGCTCAGCCGCTTTGCTCATGCGGCGGCCGCGCCGATCATGCTGAACGTGACCATGATACTGGCGCTGGTTTTCGTGGCTCCCTCGACGGGACTCACGGGTCTTGCGCTCTCCTGGGCCATGGCGATCGCCGGCATCATCCAGTTCCTGTGGATGGTGATCGCCTGTCACCGCGCCGGGATCGGCCTTCGCCTGCCCTGGCCCCGTCTCACGCCCGGTGTGAAACGATTGCTGACCCTCATGGTCCCGGGGATCGTCGGCTCCAGCGTCATGCAGATCAATCTTCTCGTCGGCACCATGGTGGCGACCAGCCAGCCCGCCGCCGTCTCCTATCTCTATTACGCCGATCGCATCTATCAGCTGCCGCTCGCCGTGATCGGTTCGGCCGTCGGCGTTGTGCTGCTGCCGGAGCTGGCGCGCGCCTTGCGCTCGCGCGGCGAGGAAGCGGCCCGCGAGATCCAGAACCGCAGCATTGAGTACGCTCTCTTGCTGACCCTGCCGGCCACCATCGCGCTGATCGCCATTCCAGGCCCCATCGTCGCGGTGCTGTATGAGCGCGGCGCCTTCGATGCCACCGCTTCCCAGGCAACATCCTGGGCGCTGATCGCCTATACGCTGGGCCTACCCGCCTATGTGCTGGTGAAGTCACTGACCCCCGGCTTCTATGCGCGTGAAGACACGGCGACGCCCTTCCGCTACGCCATGATCAGCCTGGTGCTCAATACCATCGGCTCCTACACGCTGTTCCAGTTCATGAGCTATGTCGGCATTGCTCTGGCGACCGCCTGCGCCTCCTGGCTCAACGTCACCCTGCTCAGCATCACCCTTTACCGCCGCGGCCATCTGAAGCTCGACGACAAGCTGAAGCACAACGCGCCGCGCGCCCTGCTCTGCAGCCTGCTGATGGGCGTGGCCCTCTGGGGCGGCGCCTGGCTTCTGGGCGGAGCGCTGGCGGGGCATGTGCTAGTCAAGGCCCTGGCGCTGAGCGCACTCGTGGCGGGCGGGATTGCGCTGTTCTTCGTGCTCGCCGTCGTCACCGGCACGATCGCTTCAGGCGAACTCAAGCGGATGCTGCGGCGGACCTGAACCTGCGGCGCCGATTTGCCTAACAGCCACCGCCTGTTAGGGTGGGCGGCGGCCTGGCGGGTCGGGGGCGTGGCATGACTTTCAACAGTATCTTCGGCGACTTCATCAATGATTTCGTCACCATCTGGATCATCATCGATCCGATCGGGGCACTGCCCATCTTCATCGCGCTGACAGCGGGTTTCGATGCCGCCACCCGCCATCGCATGGCGCTGGTGACGGCTGTCGTCGCCTTCATCGTGCTGATCTTCTTCATTTCGGTCGGCCAGATCATCCTGACCGCGCTCGGCGTCTCGCTCACCGCCTTCGAGATCGCCGGTGGTGTGATCCTGTTCCTGTTTGCGATCCAGATGGTGCTGGGCGAAGGCCGCAAGGCGGACGATCCCGACGAGGCAAAGGAATCCCCGACACAGCTTGCCATCTATCCGTTGGCGATCCCCAATCTCGCCGGCCCCGGCGCCATGCTCACGGTCATCCTGCGTACCGACAACACGAAGGTGGACTTTCTCGAGCAGGCGCATACGGCGGGGGCCGTCGCCCTCGTCCTCATCATCGCCTATGTCATGTTGCTGTCGGCAGGCGCCATCACGCGCGTCATCGGCATCGGCGGCGCCAATGTCATCAAGCGCATCATGGGCATGATCATCGCAGCCTACGCGGTGAACCTCATACTCGCCGGCATTGGCGCCTGGTTGCATCTGCCGGGTATCTAGTCGTTGCGCAGCAGCGGGGCGGCCTTCTGCCCCAGGGCGCGCCAGGTTCCGGCTAAGCCGATCAGGATCGCCAGACCCGCGCCGAGACCCGCCGTCGCCAGCGCTAGGCCGGGCAAAAGCGTGAAGTCGCCCTCCATGACCCAGCGCACGAAGGCGAAAGCCGCGGCACTGCCCAACAGCAGGGCGATCACCGATGTTGCAAGGCCCATGAAGCCGTATTCGAGTGCCAGGCCCGCCAGCAGATTGCCGCGCGTTGCACCCAGCACTTTGAGGACCACGGCGTCATAGACACGCCGCCGGCGATCAGCCAGTACTGCGCCGGCCAGCACGGCCACACCGGCCACTAGCGCCACGGCGGCCATGGCCGCGACCGCGGCGCTGAGGCCATCGAGAATGCTCGCGACACTGGCCAGCGCCTCCTTCACCCGTATGGCGGAGATATTGGCGAAGCGGTCGGTCACCGCGCGCTTCAGCGCCACTTCGCTGGATGGGTCGACTCGCACGGTGGCGATTTCCGTGCGGGGTGCGGCTTCCAGCACGCCGGGCGAAAAGACCATGACGAAGTTGATCGTCAGGCGCGACCAGTCGATGTCGCGCAGATTGGCGATGGTGCCGGTGATCTCGCGGCCCAGCAGATTGACGCTGAGATGATCGCCCAGCTTCAGGTTGAAGTCCTTCGCCACGTCGCTGTCGAGGGAGATCAGCGGCGGTCCTTTGTAATCGGCAGGCCACCAGGTTCCTTGAGTCAGCTTTGTGCCGGCCGGCATGGAAGCCGCCCAGGTCAGGCCGCGGTCGCCCTCCAGGACCCAGCGGCCTTCTGCCGGCGGCGGCAGGCGTTCCACCGGAACGTCCTTCAGCTTCACGATGCGACCACGCAGCATGGGCACACTCTCGAGTTCATGGAACCCGGGTTGCGCGCGCACGAGACGGGAAAAATCGCCGAGCTGGTCCGGCTGGATATCGATGAAGAAAAAAGATGGCGCTTCGCCCGGCATCGTGTCCGCAAGCTCGCGCTGGAGATTGCCCTGGATGCTGGCAACCGCCACCAGCACAGTGAGACCGAGACCCAGCGACAGCACCACGCTGCGCGTCGGCGCCGCGGGACCGGCGAGATCGGCGAGCGCACGGCGGCCAAGGCCCGACTGGCGCCGGGCAAGCCATGCTGCGAGCCGCACGATTGCGGCCGCCAGCAGGCGAAAGACGATGACCGTGCCGATCGTCGCGAGCACGAACCAGAAAGCCAGCATCCGGTCCTCCGCCGTAAGGATCGTAAGCGCGACCAGCGCCCCCAGCACGCCGACAAACCACAGGCGATCGCGCAAGCGCTGGCGCCGGCTTTTGGCCGGCTGGACCATGTCGCGAAACAGCTGTCCGGGCGGCAGATCGCGGGTGCGCATCAGGGCCGGCAGCGAGAAGGCAAGCGCCACCAGCAGGCCGAAGACGGCTGCCTCCAGCAGGGCTGTGGGATAGAGTCCGAGTGCGAGATCGAGGCCGAATTTCTGCGCCAGCAGCGGCGCGGCGATGAAGGGCGTTGCCGCCCCGATTGCCAGGCCAATGACGATGCCCCCCGAGGCCAGCAGCAAGATCAGCGTGAGATAGAGGGAAAAGATGCTGCCCGCCGGCGCACCCAGGCATTTCAGTGTGGCGACCGTCGTCGTCTTGGAATCGAGATAGGCGCGCACGGCGTTGCCCACGCCCACGCCGCCGATCAGCAAGGCGATCAATCCGACCAAGGTCAAAAACAGAGCGGTGCGGTCGACGAAGCGCTTGATGCCAAGGCCCGCATCGTCGAGCCCGCGGATACGCCAGCCGGCATCGGGAAAGCGTTGCTTCAGATCGGCAAGCCAGGTCTTGGAATCGAGGCCTGGCGCATAGGCAATGCGATACAGCTGATAGATCAGGCTGCCGGGCTGGATCAGGCGGGTTCCCTCCAGACTGTCATTGGCCACCATCAGCCGCGGCCCGAAGATGAAGGCATCCGCACCGCGATCGGGCTCGCGCGCGATGACGGCGCGCAGCTCGTAATCCTGCGAGCCCACCCGCACCAGTTGGCCGAGAGAAAGGCCCAGGCGCTCCAGCAGCTCGCGGTCGGCGACCGCGCCCCAATGGCCATGTCGCAGCGCCAGCGCATCGGCGAGCGGTCCCGCCGGCGCCAGATCGACAGCACCGAACAGCGGATAGGCGCGATCCACCGCCTTCATTTCGATGAGCTGGCTGTCGCCGGTTGCCGGCGACTTTGCCATGGCGCGCAGTGTTCGTAGCGCACTCACCCGCCCCGCCGCGGCAAAAGCCTGTTGGGCTGCCGCCTCCGCCGGGCGATAGAGCAGGCGCAGTTCGACATCGCCCCCCAGCAGCACTTTGGCATCGCGGGTAAGACCGGTTCGCACCGAATCGGCGAGCGAGCCGACACCGGCAATCAGTGCGGCACCCAGCGCCAGGCAAAACAGAAAGAGGCGAAACCCGCGCAAGCCGCCGCGCAGCTCGCGCCCGGCAAGGCGAAGAGTCAGCGGCAGGCGCGCGTTGGGCGGCCCTGCCTCACGAATCAAGGATGCGTCCATCCACCAGCCGTACGATGCGCCCGCAGCGCGATGCGAGCGCCGGATCGTGGGTGATCAGCATCAGCGTGCTCGATTGCCGCGCGGCGAGATCGAACATCAGATCGATCACCTGCCGGCCGGTCTCGCCATCCAGGTTTCCCGTCGGCTCATCCGCCAGCAGGATGCCCGGCTCGACAGCGAAGGCGCGCGCGAGCGCCACGCGCTGCTGCTCGCCGCCGGAAAGCTGACCGGGGTAATGCGTCAGGCGATGCGCCAGGCCTACGGCGGCAAGCGAAGCCGCTGCGCGTTCGAAGGCATCGTCGCGCCGGGCGAATTCCAGCGGCACGGCGACGTTCTCCAGCGCCGTCATGGTGGGGATCAGGTGAAAGGCCTGGAAGACGATGCCGATCCGTTGCCGGCGAAAGCGGGCAAGCGCATCCTCGCTCATCGCTGCCAGATTCTCGCCATCGACCTCGACCAGCCCGGCGCTCGGCCGTTCCAGCCCGGCGATGATCATCATCATGGTGGATTTGCCGGAACCCGAAGGGCCGGCCACACCCACCGTCTCGCCGCGAGCGACAGCGAGAGTGAGGCCGCGCAGGATATTGACCTCGCCCGCCGCACTCGCCAGCTTGAGCTGGACATCCTTGAGACGAATCATCCTGCGATCATCACCGGAGTTTCGCGTTCATGCGCCTGCGTGCTGTTGTCTTGGACCATCGTGGCTTTTTCGCGGCTCTCCTGGCGGCATTGCTTCATCTTGGGATGACCGCGCCAAATGCAATGAGTGCCGCGCCCCTGAAGATTTTGGCGCTGGGCGACAGCCTGACATCCGGCTATGGGCTGCCGCCGGGCGAGGGCTTTACCGATCAGCTCGGCCAGGCGCTCAAGGACCAGGGCGTTTCGGTCCGGGTGATCAATGGCGGCGTGGCGGGCGATACCTCGGCCGATGGGCTGGCGCGCCTCGACTGGTCGCTGGCCGACGATCCCGACCTCGTCATCATTGAGCTGGGCGGCAATGATGCGCTGCGCGCTCTCGATCCCAGGGTGACGAAGGCCAATCTCGACAAGATCCTGACCAGACTGCAGCAGCAGCATCGCGCGATCCTGCTGACCGGCATGCTGGCTCCGCCCAATCTGGGCGACGACTATGCCGCGAAATTCAATCCAATCTTTCCGGCGCTCGCCAAGCAGCATGAGGTGACGTTCTATCCCTTTTTCCTCGATGGCGTGGCCGGCAATCCTTCGCTGGTGCAGCCGGACGGCATCCATCCCACGGCCCAGGGCGTGGCGATCATCGTGCAGCGCATCCTGCCATCGCTGCATAAGGCGATCGACGCAGCACGCAGTACGGATTGAGGGCAAGTGGCCAACTCGCCGCGCTCTGCACTCTCAATCGTCATGGCCGGGCTTGACCCGGCCATCCATCTTGGACGGCGACGATAGAAAGCAGTGGATGCCCGGCTCAAGGCCGGGCATGACGGTAAAGCAAATGGCGGGGCCGGCGCCTCAGCCGCCGATATAGCTATCCCCGCGCCTGACTCCTTCTGCTACAGTCGAGTCTCGATTCGCAGCGGGGCAAGCTCACATGCGCCTGTTCGTCGCCCTTGCGCTACCCGACACCATACGCTGGCAATTGCGCCTGCTCTCCGGCGGGCTGCCGGGTGTCCGCTGGGTCGA
>CAZQLF010000036.1:0-11989 GCA_964594035.1 uncultured Rhodospirillaceae bacterium
ACGCCGACTTCGAGGAAGTCGACGAAAACAAGGGCAAGAAGGCCAGCTAAGGATGCAAAGCCGGCCGGCCCTCGATCCATCCCGCGATGGGATTCGGTTGAGGGCCGGCCGTTTTATCTGGTAGGAAGCCGGACGGGCAGGTGCCCGTCATGGCCTGTGCCACATGAAACCGTGGCGGACGCTCGGCAAAACGGGCGCGAACGCATAAAGAGCGATGGCAAAGCAGGATTACTACGAAACGCTCGGCGTCTCCCGCGATGCCGATGCCGAACAGCTGAAAAAGGCCTATCGGTCGCTGGCCATGAAGTATCACCCGGACCGCAATCCGGGCGACAAGGGCGCCGAGCATCGCTTCAAGGAAATCAGCGAAGCCTATGACGTCCTGAAGGACGATCAGAAGCGCGCCGCCTATAACCGCTACGGCCATCGCGCCTTCGAGAACGGCAATGCCGGTCCCGGGCGCGGCGGCGGTTTCGAGGCCGCCGGCGGTTTCGCCGACATCTTCGAGGAGATGTTCGGCGAATTCATGGGCGGCAGGCGCGGCCAGCAGGCTCGCCAGCGCGGCGGCGATCTGCGCTACAACATGGAGATTGCGCTGGAGGAGGCCTTCGCCGGCAAGCAGGCCACCATCCGTGTTGCCGCCCTTGCGGCCTGCGAGACCTGCTCGGGCAGCGGTGCCGAGAAGGGCTCCAAGCCCATCACCTGTCCCTCCTGCCGGGGTGCGGGCAAGACGCGCCACTCCCAGGGCTTCTTCACCGTCGAGACGACCTGCAACCAGTGCCATGGCGCGGGCAAGATCATTGACAAGCCCTGCCGGGCCTGCAGCGGCCAGGGCCGCGCCCGGCGCGACAAGACTCTCAACGTCACCATTCCGCCGGGCGTCGAAGACGGGACCCGCATTCGTCTTGCTGGCGAGGGCGAGGCGGGCGTGCAGGGTTCGCCTGCCGGCGACCTCTACATCTTCCTCTCGGTCTCGGCCCACAAGCTGTTCCAGCGCGAGGGCGCCAATGTCTATTGCCGGGTTCCCATCACCATGGTGACGGCTTCCCTCGGCGGCATCGTCGAGGTGCCGACGGTGGAGGGCAGCCGCGCGCGCATCACGGTGCCGCCCGGAACCCAGACCGGCCAGCAGTTTCGGCTGCGTCACAAGGGCATGAGCGTGCTGCGCAGCAGCGAGCGCGGCGATATGTATGCCCAGATCATGGTCGAGACGCCGGTGCATCTGACCAAGAAGCAGCAGGAGATCCTCGCCGAGTTCGAGAAGGCGAGCCGCGGCAAGCAGCACAGCCCCGAGGCTGAAGGCTTCTTCTCCAAGGTCAAGGAATTCTGGAAAGAGCTGAAGGACTAGCACCCGCGCTCTGGCAAATTCCCTCGCCCCCATTCTTCATGGGGGAGAGGTAAGGTGAGGGGGATCACGGGGGACTCGATGAAAGAATGCCGGATTGGCGTGGTGGGCGCTGGCGGGCGCATGGGCCGCCTGCTGCTGCGTCTGGCTGCGAGCACGCCGGGCTTTCGCCTGACGGCGGGCAGCGAGCGCGCTGGTTCGCCCGATCTCGGCAAGGACCTGGGGACACTCGCCGGTATCGACGCGCTGGGCCTGGCACTCGGCGACGACGCAAAGAAGGTCTTTGCTGCTTCCGATGCGGTGCTCGACTTCACCGCACCGGAGGCGAGCCTTTCCCATGCGAAGCTCGCAGCCTCATCGGGCAAGGCGCACATCATAGGCACCACCGGCATCGATGAAGCCGGCCGCAAGGCGCTGGCCGACGCCGCGAAGAAGGCCCCCATCGTCTTTGCGCCCAATATGAGTCTTGGCGTCAATCTGCTGGTGGAGCTGGTGACCACGGTTGCCAAGGCTCTCGATCCTGCCTGGGATATCGAGATCGTCGAGATGCATCATCATCACAAGGTCGATGCGCCTTCGGGCACGGCGCTATTGTTTGGCCGCGCGGCCGCGGCCGGACGCGGCGTCGATCTGGAAAAATCCGCCGAGCGGGGGCGCGATGGCATCACCGGTGCCCGCAAGAAAGGCGCGATCGGGTTCTCCGCCCTGCGCGGGGGCGATGTTGTCGGCGAGCATACGGTGATCTTCGCCGGCCAGGGCGAGCGCATCGAGCTTGCGCATAAGGCAACCAGCCGCGAGATCTTTGCCCGCGGCGCCTTTGCCGCGGCGCGCTGGGCTGCGGGTCGCAAACCCGGACTCTATTCCATGAAGGACGTTCTTGGACTCTAACGTCTCAATTTGAGGCGCTGCACGCCGAGCCCCAGAAGGATCAGCCCCATCGCCGCATAGGCGCTGAGCGGCAGACGTTCGGCCATCCCGAAATGGCCATACAGCACGCTGAAGAGCGGCACGAGGAAGTTGTTCATCGACACGAAACCGGCGCCGGCGCGCGACAGGACGCTGAAAAACAGAAGCATGCCCAGGCCGGTGCAGAGCACGCCTAGTGTCCCGACCGCCGCCAGGGATTCGCTGCTCGGCGCAAGCGTCCAGGGCGGATCGATAACAGATGCGACGACCAGGCTCAGCGGGGCCGCCACGAGCAGCATCGCCGCACTGGCGCTTCCTGCCGGTAGCGCGGGCACGCCGCGTCCGGCGAGTACTGAACTCGCATAGCAGATGGTCGCCAACAGGATCGCGACTTCGCCGGTGAAGCTGCTGCCAAAGCCACTGAACGCCGAAGGGCCGATCAGCACCAGCGTTCCGGCGATGCCGAGAACAACGCCCACAGTCTTGCCGAAGGTCAGCGGCTCATCCGGCAGGTGGAAATGCGCCACCAGGACAACCATCATCGGCACCATGGCCATCAGGATGGCGGCGATGCCGCGGGGCACATGACTCTCGCCCCAGCGGATGAGGGCAAAGGGCAGGATGTTGCCCACGATGCCCATATAGGCAAGACGCGCCCAGGTGGATCGCCCGCGCGGCAGCCTGGTGCCGCGGATCGCCATGAAGGTGAGCAACGCGATGGCGCCAAGGCTGATGCGCCCGCCCGCAACCCACAGCGGCGGCACGCTCGAAACCCCGATTTTGATAAGCGGAAACGACCAGCCCCACAGGGCCGAGAGGAACAGCAGCAGCAGATAGTCTTGGCCGTTCGCCGCGCGTGCGACGGGCTTTGCCGTTACTTCTGCCGTCATGGGTGTTTCTGGTTCAGCTGGCGGGCGTCGGTAACGGCCCGCGCTTGGCGGTGGCGAGTGCGGCGCGCAGCGCCTGGGCGAGGTCGTGGCGCTCGGGCGGCGACAGGAAGCGGCCGATGGTGAGCCGCTTGCCGTGGGAGGTCAGCGACAGCTGGCTTTCATGCTCCGGCGGATCGTCCATCTCGACACGCAGCCAATAGGGCTGGAAGGTCCAGGACTGTACCCGCCCGCGCGGGTCGCGCCGCTCGATGGTCACCATGTCATGGGTCATGCGAATGCGCTCCTGCATCCGCGCGGCGCGGTAGTTCAGACGGAAAAAGAGATAGAACAGCAGCCATTCCGCCCCGCAGAAGCCGAAAATCGGCCAGGCACCCAGCGTGATGAAGCAGGCGCCGAAGACAAAGCCGATGGCGCCGGCCGTGCCCATCAGGATGGCAAAACCTCGCGGGCTCAGGCTGCGATAGGGCGTGAGCACGGCATCGAATAGAAGCGGTTGGCTGACGGGTTCGCTCATGCTTGAAATATAGGGCCGGTCTTTGTCAACCGCTAGACGCGCCGCGGCCGGTTTCGCAGACTGCGCCATCATGAAACCAGCAAACGTGGTTGAATTCTTCGATCGTTTCTCTGCCGCCGATCCTGACCCGCGAGGCGAGCTGGAATTCATCAACGCCTATACGCTGCTGGTTGCCGTGGTGCTGTCCGCACAGGCGACCGATGCCAGCGTCAATCGTGCCACGGAGCCGCTGTTCAAGATCGCCGACACGCCGGAAAAGATGCTGAAGCTCGGCGAGACGAAGCTGAAGGGCTACATCCGTACCATCGGCCTCTTCAACACCAAGGCCAGGAACATCATCCGCCTCAGCCAGATCCTGATTGATCAATTCGGCAGCGAGGTGCCAGCCGACCGCGACATTCTCCAGACGCTGCCGGGCGTGGGACGCAAGACGGCCAACGTCGTGCTCAATATTGTGTTCCGTCACCCGACCATGGCGGTCGATACGCATATCTTCCGGGTCTGCAACCGCACCGGCCTTGCGCCCGGCACGACTCCCGACAAGGTCGAGGCGAAGCTGGAAAAGGTCGTGCCGGTGGACCGCAAGCTCAACGCCCATCACTGGCTGATCCTGCACGGCCGCTACGTCTGCAAGGCACGCAAGCCCGATTGCCCAATTTGCATCGTGCGCGATCTCTGCCGCTACAAGGCGAAGACGACGGTTGAGGCAGAAGAAAAAGAAAACCACAGAGGCACAGAGACGCAGAGGAAAACGCGGCGCCGGTGACTTCTCATTCCATCATGCCCCGGGGGTCGAGCCCGCGAGCGACGTCATCCTTCGACAGGCTCAGGATGAGCCAATGGGCTGCCCGGGAATGACGAATGTCGTGAGGCTCCGGCGATGTTTCCTTCTCGATCGTCATGCTTGGCCGAAGGCCGAGCATCCACGATTTCCTTACCTGGCGACGAGCAAGCTGATGGGTTCTGACCGCTTGGTCTCTCTGTGCCTCTGTGGTTCAACTCACCCGACGGTCTTCGATCGCGCCTGCGCGAAATGGGCGATGCAGCCGGCGAGCGGATCGCCGGAACCCTTGGGCGCCCGGGCTTCGGCATGGGCGACCGTCAGCCGGTCGTGATCGGGATAGAGATAGACATCGAGCACGCAGTTCGGGCTGCGGTATTGCCAGACTTCGGCCGGGTAATCCTTTCGCACCAGCTCTGGTGTGCCAAAGAGGCGCTGCAATTCTGATGCTTGGAGGCCCGTGAGGTCGCCGGGCGGCGGGCTCCCAAGCGGCGGGCTCCCAGGCGACGAATTCAAAGTGCCGGTTGCCGCCGCATTGGAGTAACCGGAGGCAGGTAAAGCGCCGGCGCCTGGTGCTGCCGGTCCGTGATAACCGGTGCACCCCACCAACCCCAGCGCGATTGTGATCGTCAGTCCCGGCTTGATGCGCCGGAAAGTCCCGTTCCCCATCGACAAGCCGTCAGCTGTGCTGCGCCTCGCTTGCCGGGGTTTCCGCGTTACTGACTTGGGCGTTGTCCGCATCGCCCTGGCTCGCCGCATTGGACAACACATCGATCTGGCCGGTGATGACGCCACCGCGGGCGATCTCGATCTCGCCATAACGGATATTGCCGGAGACGCGGCCCGAGGCGTGGATGACGAGGCGATGGTTGACCACGAGATCGCCCTCGAATTGCCCGCTGACATCGGCCGTGTCGATCTGGGCCTTGCCCTTGAACACGCCGCCGGTGGCGATTTCGATGGAGCGGCTATCGGTCAGGGCGGCTTCAACACGGCCTTCCACCACCAGGCGGTCGCAGGCGCGGATCTCGCCGGTCAGCACGATCTCGCGCCCGACGATCAGCTTCTTCTCGGTATCGCCGGCGGGCGCCGGCTTCACCTCCGGCCTGCGGCCGGTGGTCGCGGCTACATCGGGTACGCGGCGCGGCGTATCCATCATCGGCGATCGCGGCACCGGCGCCATGGCGCCGTCGGCGCGATACATACGCGGGCCGGTCTGTTCCGATGGCGCTGCCGGTACGGCCGGTACCTCGGCCCCCGTCTTGGCCGTT
This sequence comes from uncultured Rhodospirillaceae bacterium, assembly GCA_964594035.1. Taxonomy (GTDB): domain Bacteria; phylum Pseudomonadota; class Alphaproteobacteria; order Dongiales; family Dongiaceae; genus DASXQK01. Next base: position 5,708 of record CAZQLF010000036.1, read on the forward strand.
CCGTCGTTGTCCTTGCGTCTGCCGAACATCTAGCGCCCCCTTTGTTGCACCCCTGTTGTGACCGCGCGGCCCATCGGGCGTTCACGCCTCATCGCCTCGAACAGATGAACAGCGAAAGCGGTGGCGGCGATCGGCGCGACGAGGTTGAAAACGGGAATGGTGAGCATGAATGCCATCGCCATCCCCGACAGCATCACCCGTCCGCGGCAGGCGCGCCGGAGTTCGTCTGCTTCGCGTTCCTCGAGCCGGCGATAGGCCACCAGCTCAAAATACTCTCGGCCCAAAAGATAGCCGTTCACCGAATAGAACACCAAGAGATAAAGCGGCGGAAAGATCAGCAATAACAAGTAGGCGGGCAGCAACAGAAGGTTAAGGAACAGGGCGACTGCGGCAAAGCGCACCCCCGACCAGATCATGGCAAGGAAAGCCTGCTGACGGGCCGGCGGGCGGCCCGGGTAGTAGCGATCTTCCACCGCGCCCGCCACCGATTCGAGGAAGAACCCGACGATGGCGGTGACTGCCACCGGGAACAGGAACCAGGAGAGCGCCACCGTCAGGATCAGCGTGCCGAAATGGGCGACCCAGTCGATCCAGTGGGAAAGGCCGGAGACCAGCCAGCCGGCCACGAACCACAGCAGCACGCCCAGGATTGCGAACACCAGAAGGGCGCCGAGCAGGCTTTTCCAGACAACGGCCTGGATCTTCGGATCGTCGAACTGGCCAAAGGCCCGGCCAAGTGCCTGAATCACATCATTCTCCGCTCAATGCCGGCCCATTATCGGCGGCTGCACCGGCCTTGCAAGCGATGGCCCGCATCGTCATAGTCCCGCCGCGATTTTCACCTTTAGGCGATATCTCACATGGCGGAGAGGCATCTCGACGTCGTCGGCATCGGCAACGCCATCGTCGACGTATTGGCCAATGCCGATGACGACCTGCTGGTCCGCCAGGGGATGGCCAAGGGCGCCATGACGCTGATCGACGCAGCGCGCGCGGAAGCCCTCTATTCGGTCATGGGGTCCGCCATCGAGGTCTCTGGCGGATCGGCTGCCAACACCATCGCTGGCATCGCCTCATTGGGCGCACGCGCTGGCTTTATGGGCAAGATCGGCAACGATCAGCTGGGCGGCATCTTCCGCCACGATATCCAGGCCAATGGCGTCGTTTTCGAGACGGCCAATGCGAAATCGGCCACGCCCACGGCGCGCTGCCTGATCTTCGTGACGCCGGATGCCCAGCGCACGCTGAACACCTATCTCGGCGCCTGCATCGAATTCGGGCCGGAGGATGTGGACCCGGGCCTTGTCGCCCATAGCAAGGTCACCTATCTCGAAGGCTATCTCTGGGATCCGCCGGCGGCGAAGGCAGCGTTTCTCAAGGCGGCGAAGGTCGCCCGCGAGGCCGGGCGCAAGGTCGCGCTCAGCCTCTCGGATGCTTTCTGTGTGGAACGCCACCGCGCCGAGTTCCGCGAACTGCTGCGCGAGCACGTCGATATTCTGTTCGCCAATGAGGCTGAGATCCGCTCGCTCTGGCAGGTGGACAGTTTCGACAAGGCGCTCCAGGCAACCCGCGGCCAGTGCGAAGTTGCGGCCCTCACCCGCAGCGCCCGGGGGTCGGTGATCCTGGCGGGCAGCGAGGTCCACATCGTGGATGCCGCCCCGATCACCCGGGTGGTCGATACGACCGGGGCCGGCGATCTCTATGCCGCCGGTTTCCTCTACGGCTATACCGGCGGGCGCGATCCCTATGACTGCGGACGCATCGGTGCCATCGCTGCGGCCGAGGTGATCGGCCATTACGGGGCGCGGCCCGAGACGCCGCTTTCCGAACTTCTTTTGTCGAAATTCTAGAGTTTGCGAAAATCGTGACCGAACTGCACAACCTCGCCATCATCGCCCATGTCGACCACGGCAAGACCACGCTGGTCGACCAATTGCTGCGCCAGTCGGGCTCGTTCCGCGCCAACCAGCAGGTACAGGAACGCGCCATGGATACCAACGATCTCGAGCGCGAACGCGGCATCACCATCCTGGCCAAATGCACGTCGGTGGCGTGGAAGGATAAGCGCCTCAACATCGTCGATACGCCGGGCCACGCCGATTTCGGCGGCGAGGTGGAGCGTATCCTCAGTATGGTCGATGGCGTGGTCGTGCTGGTGGATGCGGCCGAAGGGCCGATGCCCCAGACCAAGTTCGTGACCATGAAGGCGCTGGCGCTGGGCCTGCGCCCCATCGTGGTGATCAACAAGGTCGACCGGCCCGATGCGCGGCCGCATGAAGTGCACGACATGATCTTCGATCTGTTCGCCGCATTGGGCGCCAATGACGAGCAGCTCGATTTCCCGACTCTCTTCGCCTCCTCCAAACAGGGCTGGGCTGCCGCAAGCCTCGAGGACGAGCGCAAGGACATGACTCCGCTCTTCGACCTGATGGTGAGCCATGTGCCGACGGCGCAGGGCGACATCTCGGCGCCGTTCTCCATGCTCGTGACGACGCTGGAATACGATTCATATCTGGGGCGCGTGCTGACGGGCCGCATTCATAGCGGCCAGGCCAGGATGAACATGCATGTGAAGGCGATCGCCCCGGACGGGCGCGTCATCGAACATGCGCGTCTCACCAAGCTGCTCGCCTTCCGCGGGCTGGAGCGGCTGCCCATCGAAACCGCCGATGCCGGCGACATCGTCGCCATCGCCGGCCTAGAGCAGACCACCGTTGCCGACACGATCTGCGAACCGGACCAGATCCAGCCGATCAAGGCCAACCCCGTCGATCCGCCGACCCTTTCGATGACCTTCTCGGTCAACGATTCGCCGCTGGCGGGCCGCGAGGGCGACAAGGTGACCAGCCGCATGATCCGCGCCCGCCTGCTGCGCGAGGCGGAAGGCAATGTCGCCATCCGCGTGCGCGAGAGCGAGAGCCGCGACGCCTATGAGGTGGCGGGCCGCGGCGAACTCCAGCTCGGCGTGCTGATCGAGACCATGCGCCGCGAGGGCTTCGAGGTTTCTGTCGGCCGGCCCAAGGTGATCTTCCGCCAGGATCCGGAGACCGGCCAGCGCCTCGAGCCCATCGAGGAAATCCAGATCGATGTCGACGATGAATACACCGGAATCGTGGTGGAGAAGCTCGGCCTGCGCCGTGGCGAGCTTCAGGATATGCGCCCCTCGGGCGGCGCCAAGACGCGCATCAGCTTCCTGGTGCCATCGCGCGGGCTCATCGGCTATCACGGCCAGTTCCTGACCGATACGCGCGGCACCGGCATCATGAGCCGGCTGTTCCATGCCTACATGCCCTACAAGGGCGCAATCGAGGGCCGGCGCAATGGGGTGCTGATCTCCAATGCCAGCGGCAATGCGGTTGCCTATGCGCTCTGGTATCTGGAGGAGCGCGGGCCGATGTTCATCACGCCGGGCACGCAGGTCTATGAAGGCATGATCATCGGCGAGCACACCCGAGACAACGATCTCGAGGTCAATCCGCTGCGCAGCAAGCAATTAACCAATATCCGCACGACGGCAAAAGACGAGGCCGTGCGCCTTACCCCGCCGCGCCAGATGACGCTGGAGCAGGCGATCGCCTATGTGCAGGATGATGAGCTGGTCGAGGTGACGCCCAAGAGCATTCGCCTGCGCAAATCCGTGCTCGATCCCAACAAGCGCAAGCGCGCCGAACGCGCCGCCGAGGCGGAGGCCGATGCGAGCTGAGGGCGATTGCCCATGAAACGCTGGCGCGATGCCATCGCCGTCTATGGCGACAAGCGCCTCTTCGTTATCCTGCTCATGGGGTTTTCCAGTGGCCTGCCGCTGCTGCTGACGCTATCGACGCTGACCTATTGGCTGGCGAAGGAGCATGTCGACCGCACCTCAATCGGCCTCTTCGCCTCGGTCGGCATTCCCTACAGCTTCAAGTTTCTCTGGGCGCCGCTTCTCGACCAGATCCGCCCGCCCTTCCTGGGGCGGCGGCGCGGTTGGGCCATCATCATCCAGCTTTGTCTCGCTGCCTCGATCGTGGCGATGGGTTTCACCGATCCGGCGGTCAATGCCTGGTGGACGGCGGCGGCGGCCATCGTGGTTGCCTTCTTCTCTGCCAGCCAGGACATCGTCATCGATGCCTATCGCATCGAGATTCTGCCGGAGGAAGAGCAGGGCGCTGGTGCTGCGGCAACGCAAGTTGGCTATCGCTTCGGCCTGCTGGCGGCGGGCGCCGGCGCGCTGGCGGTGTCGGACTTCGTGTCGTGGCTGTGGGTTTTCATCATGCTCGCAGCACTGGTCGGCGTGGGCATCATCGCCTTCCTGATCGCGCCGGAGCCTCAAATTCCGCAGGTCGAGAGGCGCGAAACTTTTGCCGACTGGTTCCAGCGCAGCGTCATCGCACCCTTCGTCGATTTCATGAACCGTCGCGGCGTTGTCGTGATCCTGCTCTTCGTACTCACCTACAAGGTGGGCGAGGCGATCAGCGGCACCATGGCCACGCCCTTCTATGTCGAGCTTGGCTTTACCGGCGTGGAGATTGCCGCTGTCAGCAAGGTCTTCGGCATCATCGCCACGCTGGTCGGCACGCTCGCCGGCGGGCTTGTGGTGGCGCGCTTCGGCATCATGCGCGCGCTCATGCTGGGCGGCATTCTGCAGGCGCTGGGAATCCTGCTGTTCGCGATCCTGGCCGCGAAAGGCCATGACATGGTCTGGCTGACGGTTGCGATCGGCGGCGACAATTTCGTCAGCGGCCTTGGTTCCGCCGCTTTCGTTGCCTATCTCTCGGCGCTCTGCAACGTCGCCTTCACCGCTACCCAATACGCGCTGCTGACCTCCTTCATGGCTGTGGGGCGCACCTTGCTTTCCTCAGGCAGCGGCTGGCTGTCGGAACGGCTCGGCTGGACGGACTTCTTCATCGTCTCCACCGGGCTCGCCATTCCCGGCCTTCTTCTGCTGGTCTGGCTCATGCGTCTCTATCCGACCGAGAAGCCCGTCACGGCAGCGTCCCATGCCTGACAGAATGGCGGTCTATGACGGCGACATCACCCAGCTCGATCTCGACGCCATCGTGAACGCGGCGAATGAAAGGCTGGCGCCGGGTGCCGGCGTCTGCGGGGCGATCCACCGCGCGGCGGGACCGGAACTCGCCCGGGCCTGTGGCAAGATCGGCCGCTGCCCGACCGGCGAAGCGCGACTGACACCAGGCTTCGATCTTTATGCCCGCTACGTCATTCACACCGTCGGCCCGGTCTGGCATGGCGGCGACAGGGGTGAGCCGGAGCTGCTCGCCTCCTGCTATCGCAATTCGCTGCGCCTGGCGGCGGAAAACGATATCCAGACCATTGCATTTCCCGCCCTTTCCACCGGCATCTTCGGCTATCCGGTGGAGGCTGCGGCGAAGGTCGCGGTCGATACGATGCGCGCCGAACTGGAACGCCTCAGCTCCATCCAGCGCGTCGTCTTCTGCACCTTCGGGTCGGAACCGACGGAAATCTATCGCAGGCTGCTGTCGGCCTGATTCCGGCGCCCCCGCGGGCTGCAATAGGGCGTTACGCGACGAACGTTAGTTACTTTGCGAAATGTCGCCCACAATACCACGCCCGGCTTTTATACTTTTCCTGTATTATCGCAAAATTGGTTGTTCTTAACCCGGGACGCTGCCCGGACAAATTATAGAGAGGATCTCATCATGGCAGCAGGTAATTGGGATTTCCAACAGTCGCTTAGAGGTGGCTTCGTCGTGTATCCAGCCGGGCCGATTAATCTTGCTCCCGGCGAGTCGTTGGTGCGGGTCGAGGCGTGGGTCATGCAGCAGCGGTACAATGCCGTGCAGATGACGTACCAGGAGTACCCTCCCAATTCGTACCCCACGCGCTGGATTGCGGATGACGTGTGGTTCCCAAGGGTGTCGCCGACCAATGAAACCTTTCCTCCAGGGGGGCCTTTCAGGCGCGGGCCGGCATTGGGGACAGCGGTTGCGATCGGGCTGCTGAACGGCCAACAGACATTTTTTTGGTGGACGCAGGAAGTCGAACTTCGCTGATGATTCCCTGTTTCGGAAAGGGCGCCGGAATTCTGCGGCAACATCAGTGATCGACGACGCAACTCAGAGGTGTTCAGATGAAATGGCAGAGAAAAGAACAACTTCCGTTGCACAAAAAAGGTCAAATCATTATTGCTGCACAGAATAAGAGCTCCAAGGGCGGCTTCCAATATTCTGTTGTGTTTTACTATAAGCCACTGAAGGTCTGGTACGGTGGCGCAGGTCTTAAAGTAAGAACCGAGGATATTGAATGGTGGGCCGACATACC
>CAZQLF010000037.1:0-3539 GCA_964594035.1 uncultured Rhodospirillaceae bacterium
TGAAGAGAAATTTCTCTGAACGGAAACACCGTATCAAGGGCCCGCCACGACTCCGTTTCAACAATCACGGGCACGACGCCTCGTCTCAACGCATCGAACAAGGCGGTCGAAAACCACGAGAGAACCATTCGCGGCCGGTGTTGCTCGAGAAATTCGTCGAATGAATTCGATGTGTCGGAGAAGATGACATTGCTATCCGATCGCCAGCGGCGGAAGGCTCACGTGAACATCTCGGCGTGCTGTTTCAGCAGGATCGAAAGCCGGTCATAGGCGTCGTCGAGATGATGGGTCATCGCCTTGACTGTCTTGTCGAGGTTGCGCTTCGCCATGGCCTCGACGATGGCCGTGTGCTGGGCGATCGCCTTTTCCTCCTGGTGGGGCAGGGGTGAGGAGAGATAGCGCACCCGGTCGAGCTGTGCCTTGGAGCGATTGATGATGCGCCAGAGCCGCGAATAGCCGCTCATCTCGCTGATGGCCTGGTGGAACTGATCGTCATAGGTGATGAAGTCGTCATGCCGCGCCTTGGAGGCCGCTCGATCCTGTAAAACCAGCAGATCGCGTAGCCGCTCGATGGCGGCATCGTCGACGCGTTCAAGTGCCAGCCTGATCCCTTCCACCTCCAGCGCTCGCCGGATCAGGCGGCCTTCTTCCAGCTGGTGGCGATCGATCAGCGCGACATAAGTGCCGGATTGAGGGCGGATATTGACCAGGCGCTCATCGGCCAGCTGGCGGATCGCATCGCGCACCGGCGTGCGCGAGATGCCGAGCTGGTCGGTGATCTCCTTCTCCACGATCACGGCACCGGGTGGCATCTTCAGCGTGATGATGGCGTGCCGGAGGATGCGATAGGCCTGTTCAGGGATCAGCGAGGAACGGTCGATCCGGGCATCGGCCGGCAGAGGCGACTTGCTCGTTTTCATGGCCGATAATTGTCGCTTCGCCCCTCGCCGTGAAGCAAGGGACGATGGGTGAGCCAGGATCTCGGCCAAGCGCGGCTTCTGCTTAATTCCATTGACGATGCCATCGCGAATACTAGTATATCAGATAATCATCATCGCCGGGCAAGCCGGATTTGCCGCCACAAGGCATTGGGCCTGCTGAAAAGAACCCGGCGGCGATGGCTCACGCCGTGGCGAGCAACAGGGAGGAAGCGATGAAAGCGAGAGCAATCGTTCTGATCGGCGTGCTGGTCATCGTCGTGGGGGCCGCGACATGGTGGTTCATGCGGCCACGGGAAGCCGGATTCCAGGGTGTCACGGTCAACCTGATGACCTTCACCGGCCCACAGATCGCCGAGCCGCTGCAACGCCGCGCGCCCGATTTCGAAAAGCTGACCGGCGCCAAAATCAACATCATTACCGTGCCGTTCTCCGACCTATACCAGAAACTGCTGACCGATTGGGCAGCCGGCACCAACAGCGTCGATGCGGCGGTGTTCGCTCCGCAGTGGATGTCGGACTATGCGGCCGCCGGCTATCTCGAGGACATCACGGATCGCGTCGCCAACGACAAGGTATTGGATGAGGGCGACGTCGGTCCGTTCTTCCGCGACTTCTCGCAGAAGTACAACGGCAAGACTTATCTCATCGCTCTCGATGGCGATTTCCAGATGGTCTACTACCGCACCGACGTGCTGGCCAAGCTTGGCAAGCAGCCGCCCAAGACCTGGGACGATTATGTCGACATTGCCAAGGCGGCCCAGGGCCAGGATCTGAACGGCGACGGCAAGCCCGATTACGGCTCCTGCATCTCCAAGAAGCGCAACGCCCAGGCCTATTGGGCGATCCTGTCGATTGCCGGCGGTTATATCCAGTCGCAGGGCACCAAGCAGGGCATCTTCTTCGATACCAAGGATATGCAGCCCTTGAGCAACAACGAGGCGTTCGCCGAGGCGTTGCGCATCTATCAGGAGAGCACGAAATACGCGCCGCCGGACGAGATCAATCTCGACGTCGGCGATACCCGCAAGCTGTTCACCTCCGGCCAATGCGCCCTGACCCTGGACTGGGGCGATATCGGCCCGCTGGCTGTCGACCCCAGCCAGTCGACTGTGCAGGACAAGGTGGGCGCGGTGGTGATGCCGGGTAGCAAGCGCGTGCTCGACTGGGCCAGCGGCAAGCTGGTGGATTGCGACAAGGATAAATGCCCCTACGCCATCGACGGGGTGAACCACGCGCCGTTCGCTGCCTTCGGCGGTTGGTCGGGTGGCATCAACGCCAAGGCCGACGACAAGGTGAAGGCGGCCGCCTATGCCTTTCTCAGCTATATGAGCCAGCCGGCGCAGTCGAATGTCGACGTCACCATCGGCAAGACCGGGTTCAACCCGTACCGCGCCTCGCAGTTCAACAGCCTCGACCTCTGGATCAAGTCGGGGATGAGCGAGAAGGCGGCCAAGAACTATCTGGGTGCCATCCAGGACAGCCTGAACAGTCCGAACATGGTGCTGGACCTGCGCGTGCCGCAGAACCAGCGCTATGAACAGGTGGTGCTGGATACCTCGGTTGCCCGCATGCTGGCCGGCGAGCTCGATATTCCCGGTACCATGAAAGCCATCACCGATGGCTGGAACGGCATCACCGACGAGCTCGGCCGCGACAAGCAGCTTGCGGTCTACAAATCGACCCTCGGCCAATAGACGAGGGACGAATGGATATGTCGCCGGTGCGCAGCAGCGCCGGCGGCATATTGTTTCCGCGCGATTTCTGGGTTCATGATGCGCCATAGCCTTTCGCGGAAGGGCATATGAGGGGCACGCTGGCACGCTGGCTTGACCGGCAGAACGACCGGCTGTTCATCCTGCCGAGCGTACTGATGATCCTCGCCTTCTCGATCTTCCCCCTGTTGCTCTCGGCCTATCTGGCGTTGTCGCGTTTTCAGCTCGGAATCGGGGGCTACCAGCTTCACTTCGTCGGCTTTGCCAACTTCGCCAAACTTCTGTTCGGCACCGAGCAATATCACTTTCTGGGCGTCTTCGGCGCAGTCGCCTGGCCAGGCTGGCTGCTGCTTGGCCTCGTTGCCGCGGCGTTAGCGATAGGCTTGTTGCGCTATCTCCGGCGCAGCCAGGTTCCAATCCCGGGCATCATCGGGCGGACAATCCTCACGGCACTGATCTTCGCGCTGGCGCTTCTTCTCGTAGCGACACTGGGTCAAGGGGGGCAACTGGGCTCGCTGGCGGTGACCCTGCTTTATGTGACGCTCGGCGTCAGCGCCCAGTTCGTCATCGGCCTCGGACTTGCCATGCTTTGTTCGCAGCCCATCACCGGGCGCGGCTTCTTCCGCGTCGTGTTCTTCCTGCCTTTGATGGTGACGCCTGTCGGCATTGCCTACATGTTTCGCATGCTGGCCGACATGACCCAGGGGCCGCTGGCGCCGCTGTGGCGCTTGTTCGGTCTCGGCGACCTCTCCTGGGCTTCGCAAGCCTGGTCAGCCCGCCTGGTGGTGATGGTGGGGGACTCCTGGCAATGGATCCCCTTCATCTTCATCATCATGCTGGCGGCACTGGAAGGCCAGCAGCAGGATCAGGTTGAGGCCGCCTCACT
>CAZQLF010000037.1:3639-11927 GCA_964594035.1 uncultured Rhodospirillaceae bacterium
TCATGCTGGCGGCACTGGAAGGCCAGCAGCAGGATCAGGTTGAGGCCGCCTCACTCGACGGCGCCGGCTATTGGCATATCTTCCGCACCATCACCTGGCCGGAAATCGCGCCGGTGGCCGCAACCGTGGTGCTGATCCGCGTCATCGAGGCATTCAAGATCATCGATCTGCCCAACGTGCTGACCAATGGCGGGCCGGGGATCGCCACCGAATCCATGACGCTGCATTCCTTCATCGCCTGGCGCACCCTCGATCTCGGCGGCTCGGCGGCGGTCGCCTATATGCTGCTGTTTGTCTCCACCGTATTCTGCTCCTCGTTCTTCAATTTCATCATGCAGCCGCTTCGGAGTGCGCGCTCATGAGCGCAGCGGGCCGCTCAAGCGTATTCGAGGCGCGCCGCCACGGCGAGCTGGCGCCGGCCTCGAGATTCGTTGTTTATGCCTTGCTGGTTGTGTGGACGACCGTGGTGCTGTTTCCGCTGTATTGGGTGGCCATCACCTCGTTCAAGCTGCCCATCGACGTCGCCTATCCGCCCAAATATCTGCCGTTCATCGACTACCAGCCCTCGCTCCACGCCTGGCGCTACATCTTCGTCGATCTCGGCAACGATACGTTCCGTCCTTACCTGAATTCCGTCATCGTTGCCTCGCTCAGCACACTGCTCGCGCTCATCATCGGCAGCATGGCGGCTTACGCGCTGAACCGCATCCAGTACCGGCCGAGCGTCGGGTCCGTCATTACCTTCATTCTCTTGTTGACCGGTGTGGTGGTTGCTGTCGCGCTCGCCGGCATCGACTGGCGCATCGCCGTGGTCGCGGCGCTGGCGCTGTTCTTCCTGGTGTTACGGGCGCTGCGCCCGCGCTTTCGCCGTCGGCTGGGGAATGGCGACATCCTGTTCTGGATCATCTCCCAGCGCATTTTGCCGCCGGTGGTAGCCGCGATCCCGATCTACGTCATGTTCCAGAAGCTGCATCTGCTGGATACGCATGTCGCACTGATTGCGACATATACGACGGTCAACCTGCCCATCGTCGTGTGGCTGATGTACGACTTCTTCGCCGCCGTGCCGAAGGATCTCGAGGAAAGCGCGCAGCTCGACGGCGCCTCGCGCTTTCGCATCTTCCTCGGCATCGTCCTGCCGCTCGCCAGGCCCGGCTTGATCGCCACGGGTCTCCTGGTGCTCATTCTGACCTGGAATGAGTATCTGCTGGCCCTGTTCCTCTCCACCGCCAAGGCGCAGACGATCCCCCTGCTGGTGGCGGCCCAGAACGCCACCCGCGGCCCGCAATGGTGGTACATGTCGGTGCTGATCATCATCATGATCGCACCGGTGGTGGCGCTGACGGTGACCCTGCAGAAATACATCGCCAAGGGATTGCTGCTTGGCGCGGTGAAGGGCTGAGCGATGCCCCCGGGCCGAGCCATGTCAGGGGCCGAGCCATGACCGTCGAACTCGAACGCATTTCCAAGGCGTTCGGCCCACTGACGGTACTGCATGAACTTTCGCTGAGCGTGACAGCCGGCGAATTCATGGTGCTGCTCGGGCCGTCGGGCTGCGGCAAGACGACGGCGCTACGCATGATCGCCGGTCTCGAAAGCGTCACCTCGGGCAACATCCGCATCGATGGCCGCGATGTGACCGATGTTGCGCCGAAGAATCGCGACATCGCCATGGTGTTCCAGAGCTATGCGCTCTATCCGCATATGAGCGTGGCGGAAAACATCGCGTATCCACTCAAGGTTCGGAAACTGGCCAAGGCCGAGATCGAGCGCCAGGTCCGCGGGGTTGCAGCCCAGGTGCAGCTCGATCAGCTGCTGGAACGCTTTCCCCGCCAGCTCTCGGGTGGCCAGCGCCAGCGCGTGGCGCTGGCCCGGGCCATCGTGCGCCGGCCGGCTGTCTTCCTGATGGATGAGCCGCTGTCGAACCTGGATGCCAAGCTGCGCGGCCACATGCGCGCCGAGCTCAAGCACATGCAGCATCAGCTGGGCATCGCCGCGATCTATGTCACCCACGACCAGGTCGAGGCCATGACACTTGGCCATCGCGTGGCGGTGTTGAACCATGGAAAGCTGCAGCAGATCGACACGCCGCACCGCATCTATGACGATCCGGCCAATATCTTCGTCGCTGGATTCGTGGGCTCACCGCCGATGAACATGGTCCCCGGGGCCCTTGCCGGTGGCCGCTTCCACGCGGCTGAAGGCTCGTTGCCGGTGAATTCGCGCGAGCAGCACGAGGAGGTGCTGCTGGGCCTGCGCCCGGAAGATTGCAGGATTGTGGCTGGCCGCAGTAATGATTCGCTCGCAGGCCCCATCTATTCCATCGAGCTGATGGGGGATCACGTCCTGGTGACCTGTCGGCTGGGGAGCGCTGCCATCGTCATCAAGGCCGAGAAAAGCTTTGCCGGCGAGATCGGAACGGCCATCGGCGTCCAGGCGCCACCCGGACGCTGTTATCTCTTCGACCGCAAGACGGGCGAGCGGCTGCGCTAGTTTCCTGCTGCCGAGCGCAGGAGAGATCGAGCGAAGCTGCCGGGATGGCGCCAGGCGAAGGAAAGGGCGCGACCGAAGGAGCGATAGCTGCGCTCCACGCCGCTTTCGGTCAGGCGGCGCCCAACATCGTCAAGCGTCAGCAGGCGATAGGAGTGGCCGATGAGGCGCCGGTTTTCCTTCGGCTCCTCGCCGACCCACACGCCCTTGGTCGGGTCGGCCAGATGGGAATAGTCATGGTTCTGATGCACGGCCACGACGATCTTCGTTGCGTCAAACAGGGTTGCACCCTGCTGGCGGGCATGGGTGATCAGCCAGTTGTCCCAGAGCGTGCGACCGAGCGCGAGCGGCAAAAGATTGCGGCCAAGCCCCTTGCTGAAGAGAAAGTAGTCGATGAATTGGGGGCCGCATTCGACGCCGCGCTCCCGCACGAGCTGCTCGAGGCGTTTTTGCCAATCGCCGCTGAAATCCCAGGGCTCGGTGATGCCCATATTCCAGCGCCGGCCCACCATCATGACGGGGGAAAAGGCGGCGACACGCTGTGCTGCACGAACGATGCCGTCCGTCAGCATGATGTCGGCATTCACGTAGCAGAGCAGCCCGCTCGCAACGGCATCCTCGGCCTTGTTGAAGAGATCGTCGAGCCGGGGGGCGCCGCTGGGAAAACTGGCGATGCCACCGATATGGCGCAGGCCGAACTCGCGCGCGATCTCGGCCGTGCCGGCATCGTCGCCCATCAGGATCACGTCGACCTTGGGCGACAGCTTCGTCCAGCTGGCGATGGCATTGCGCTGGATGACGGCGAAATGGCCGCGGAAGGCTTTCGGCGTGGCGAAGATGGTGACTGTTGCCGTCGTCACGCTCGCGGCCTCGCGCGGACCAGGGCCTGCGCCATGGCGGCAGGATGGCGCCAAGTGTAGGAGATGCGGCGCCAGATTGGCAGATAGCTGCGTTCGACCCCGCTCTCGGTCAGCCGGTGCGCGATATCGTCCATCGTCTGCATACGCCAGGAGCGGCCGATGAGGCGGCGGTTCTCCTTCGCCTCATCGCCCTGCCACACGCCTTTCGCCCCGCCTTTGTGGTGGGAGTAGTCGTGGTTCTGGTGCACGGCGAGGACGATTTTCGTAGCGTCGAACAGCCTGGCGCCGCGCTGGCGCGCTTCGGCGATCAGATAATGATCCCAGCGGGTGCGGCCGACAGCCAGCGGCAGCAGGTTGCGACCCAGCCCGCGGCTGAACAGGAAATAGTCGATGGCCGCGGGACCGCATGGCTTGCCGTGCTGGGAGGCGAGGGCCCTAAGCCGTTCCTGCCAGGCGCCGGCGAAGTCGAACGGCTCGGTGATATCGATATCCCAGCGCTGGCCAACCAGCATGACGGGGGAAATGGCGGCGACCCGCTGGGCCGCCCGAACAAGGCTGTCGGTCAGCATGATGTCAGCATTCACATAGCAGAGCAGTCCACCCGAAACCGCATCCTCGGCCTTGCCGAACAATTCATCGAGCCGCGGCGCGCCGCTGGGGTAGCTGGCAATCCCGCCGATATGCGGGATGGCAAACTCCCGCGCGACGTCCGCCGTGCCGGCATCGTCGCCCATCAGAAGGACGTTCACCCTGGGCGATATCTTTGTCCAGCTGGCGATGGCGTTGCGCTGAATAAGGTCGAAATGGCCGCGGAAGGCTTTGGGCGTGGCGAAGAGAGTGATCGGGACCGGCTGCTGGGCCGTCATGCGAAGCCTTCGCCGAGACCGAGGGCGAGATAGTCGACGCCGCTCTTGCCGCGCAACTGGCCAAGCGAGCGCCAGCAATCGACAACGATGCGGGGCTTGGCAGGCCGCGCCCACAGGGCTGCCGGCAGCCGGGCAAACTCCGGCCAGGGTGTGGCCAGCACCACAAGATCGGAATCGCCGACACAGGCTTCCGCATTGGCGGCGCGCATCACGCCCGCGGGCAGTTTTGCCGAAACAACCTGCGCAAAGCCGGGATCATAGGCACTGACGGAAAGCCCCCGGCCGGCGAGAGCCTCGGCCAGCAGATAACCGGCCGCTTCCTCCACGACATCGGTTCCGGGTTTGTAGGTCAGGCCCAAAATGCCAACCTTGCCCGTGCTGCGCTTGGCGATCTCGCCCGCCAGCCAGCTGATCTGGGAGCGGTTGAAGCGATCGACGCTGCGCGGCAGATCCTCGGACACGCCAAGCTGGCGCGCCAACTCGCCCATGGCGAGGTTGTCGCGCGGAAAGCAGGGTCCGCCATAGCTGACGGCACCCTTCAGATATTTGGGGCCGATGCGGGTATCGAGCCCCAGCGCCGAGGTGATCACATCGACATTGGCACCGGGCGAGCGCTCGCTGATGCGGGCCAGCAGATTGGCGAAGCTGATCTTGGTGGTGATGTAGGAGTTGACCGCGAGCTTGGTGATCTCGGCGTTGACGAAGGACATGCGGGCGACGGCCGGCTTGTTCTCGCAAACGCCGCGCAGGATCGCTTCCAGCATGTCGCCGGCCTTCGTGTCGCTCTCGCCGATCAGCACCATGTCGGGGTTGAGGAAGTCGCGGATGACGGTGCCAAGCGCGATGAATTCCGGGCTGTAGCAGAGGCCGAAATCGCGGCCGTAGACCTTGCCGCTCGCCTGTTCCAGTATTTCGCGCAACCGCCCGCCGGTCATGCCCGGCATCACCGTGCTGGTCAGCGTGACCAGGTGATATTTCTTGTGGCGGGCCAGGGCGCGGCCGATGGCTGATGCGACCGGCTCGACATAGCGCAGCGAGAATCCACCCTGCGGTTCGCTCGGCGTTGCTACGACGATGAAGGTGGCATCGCTTTCCAGCACCGCTTCCTCGATGCCCGTGCGCGCGGAAAGCCGCCCCCGGCAGCGTTCGAGCATCTCGGCCAAGCCCGGCTCATGCACCGGCGCGCCAAACTGGTTGATGGCCTCGACCTTGAACGGATCGCTATCGACGCCGATGACCTCCAGCCCGCGGGCCGCAAGACAGGCCACCATGGGCGAGCCCAGCTTGCCCAGCCCGATGACGGTGACCTTCATCCTGTTCAGCGCGCTGCCGCGGCGACGGCGGCCGGGATCCGGCCTGCCTTCTTGAGCTCACCTTCGATCCAGCGATAGGTGGTCTTGAGTCCGTCTTCCAATGTAACGACCGGCTGCCAGTCCAGCACCTTGTTCAGCAGTGTGTTGTCGCTATTGCGGCCGCGCACGCCCTGGGGTTTCGACAGATCGTGACGCTTGACCAGCTTCTTGCCGGCGATCGCGGAGACGATGTCGATCAGTTCGTCGACGGTCACCAGGCGGTCGGTGCCCAGATTGAGCGCATCGCCGAAGTCGCTCGCCATCAGCCGAAGCATGCCTTCGACACAATCGTCGACATACATGAACGAACGCGTCTGCTTGCCGTCGCCCCAGACCTCGATCTCGCCGCCGTTGCGGGCAAGCGCCACCTTGCGCGAAACGGCGGCCGGCGCTTTCTCCTTGCCGCCGTCATATGTACCAAGCGGACCATAGACATTGTGGAATCGCACGATGCGGGTCTCGAAACGGTGATCCATGCGGTAATAGCGGCAAAGCTCTTCGGTATAGAGCTTCTCCCAGCCATAGCCCGGCTCCGGATCGGCCGGCATGGCATCGCTCTCCTTGAGGGGCGTTACCTCAGGATCGCGCTGCTTGTATTGGGGATAAACGCAGGCCGAAGACGAAAACAGGAAGCGCTGGATGCCGTTCTGGCGGCTTGCCTCCAGCATATGCGTGTTGATCAGGGTGTTGTTGCGCGAGATGTCCGCGTGGCTCGCCGTGATATAGCCGATCCCGCCCATATCCGCGGCGAGGTTGTAGACCTGGTCGATGCCCTTGGTAGCATTAAGGCATTTGTCCCACAGGCGCAGGTCGGTCACCTGGAAATCGTCGGCCGGCGAGGCTTCGTATTCGGTTTCCTTGATATCGGCGCCGCGCACCCAATGCCCCTCGTCCTTGAGCCGGCGGACCAGGTGATGGCCGATGAATCCGCCCGCGCCGGTAACCAGAATTCGCGATTTTCTGTGCACTGGATGACCCCTGAAACGGCGGCAAGGACCGGCGCCGTCGGCACTCCGCTGAGGAACCCGGGCCGGCCCGAAACCTGCCGGATTGCCGCAAAATTCGTCGAACTCTCCCGGCGGGCGGGGAGGGTTGTAACACCGGGGCGGGGGCAAAAGGAAGCCGGTCGTGGCCGGCGATTTTCCCCGTGGCCTGGCAACGAATTTGCGTGTAACCAATGGCCCCTGCACGATTCTGGGATTCGCATCGGGGTCATATGTCGAAGCCGAAGGATACCGATTTTGCCGAGCGCCTGAATGCCGCTGCCAAGGCGCGCCAGGCGCATCTTGAGAAGTTCCGCGCCAGCCAGGGAATGAACGATCCGGCCATTGCCGGGCGGGATGCAGCCCGTCTGGCGGCCCGCCAGGCGCGCGAACAGCGCGAGGCGGAGCGCAAGGCGGCCCGCCAGGCTGCCGAGGTCGCGGACAAGGCTGCCCGCGAGGCAGCAGCCCTCGCCGAGCAGCAGGCCCGCGAGAAGGCGGCGGTCGATGCAGCCGCCGAAAAGGTCGCACGCGAAGCCGAGCAGAAGGCCCGGCGCGACGCGCGTTATGCCGCGCGCAAGGAACGCGGCAAGAAAAAGCCGGCCAGCAAGATCGCAGCACCGGAAAAGCCGGCTCGCAAGAAGTAGGCCGGGTTAGACTCAGCCGCGCGAGGTCCAGCGCCGCAGTCGCACGGCGAGGGGGCCGACAAAGGCTGCTGCCAGGACGATCCAGTTGCGCAAGCGAAGCGGCGAAAGGCGCAGTGCCGCCAAGGCATAACCGGCGGCTTGCCGGCGCCGGTTGGCCATGGTGGCGGTGGTCGCTGCCGATTCCAGGTATTCCCCGTAGAGCGCCGGAGCCAATTGGGCAACAGCGGCGCCATGATCGGCGATCAACCGGCGATATTCGTTGGCGCGGTCGGCGACAAAGGCCCGGTCACGCCGGGGATCGAGCCGCCGGATGACCCGCACGAGCTGGTTGTCGGCATCCTGATGATAAAGCCGCAGCACCTGTGGATAGGCGCGGATGCGGAACTGGCGGGCGAAGTCGATGAGGTATTTGACGTCGTCCATCCAGCCCTCTGGCTGCGGCAGAAGGGCAAAGCTTCGCCGCCGGTTGCAGTAGAGCATGTCGCGCCATTGGCGCGAGGTCGCGTTCCAGAAACCAAGGAAGCCCGCATAGTCCCATTCCCGCGGTGCTGTGAGCAGGGCAGGAATGATCCATCCATCATCCATGCGGCAGCGAAACCACAGACCTTCCACGGTGTCGGGTGCGGCTGATGCCTGCTCGAACATGATGGCGAGTGCGCCCGGCACCAGCTCGTCATCGCTATCGAGAAAGACGATCCAGTCGCCGCGCGCCGCGGCTATGCCGGTGTTGCGTGCCCCGCCTGTCCTGCCGGGTTTGTCGCGGGCGATGATCCTGACGTTCGGTGCCGCAAAGCCGCGCATCACGGTCAGGGAATTGTCAGTCGAGCAATCGTCAACAAGGATCAGTTCGTAATCGTCAAAGGCCTGCGCCAGCACACTGGCCACGGCCCGACGGACAAACCCCTCGCGGTTGTAGACGGGCATCACAATGCTGAAGAACATCTGCCGGATTGCCCGCGCCGTTTGTTAATTCGTCTGCCAACTGCCCAATACGGCGATTGGCTCGCCAAATCGCCGTCGGAGAACTATACGGTATCCTGTGAAATACGGGTGGGCGGCCGGCATTCATTTGCTTCCAATGTTTGCCGGCGTA
>CAZQLF010000038.1:0-11923 GCA_964594035.1 uncultured Rhodospirillaceae bacterium
GCGTGCATCGCTGACGCCGGATCTCGTCGTATCGCAAGGTGTCAACGGCTATTCGGCGACACCCCTGCCGGGTTTCATCGAGGGTGCCGGTGCGGCGACGGTGGGTTTGAACATCGACTTCAAGACCAAGCCCACGACGACGATGCGCCTTGACTACACCCAGAACTGGGGCGGCGGCGCGGCCAACCTCCTTCGCGACCGCAACTTCATGTCGGTCAGCGTCACCACGGGCTTCTGAGACCGGCGATGGCTTCCCGATTGACATTCATGCGGTCGCTTTGCAATGCCGCGGTGCTTGCCTGTCTCGTTGCATGGGTTCCCAGCGCATCGGCGCTGCGCTGGGATTTCGACGACGGCTGGGTTGTGAATTTCGATTCGCTGGCGACCTTGAGCACCGCGCTGCGAACCTCGGGCACGAACTGCAAGTTCGTGGGCAACGACAACGGCGGTTGCGTGGGCGATGCCGCCACGCCGCTGCAGAAGAGCAATCCGTCGGAGTTCTCGTCGTCGTTGGATACCCAGCGTCTCAACCAGGACGACGGCGACCTCAACTACAAGAAATGGCAGCCCGTATGGGGCTACGCGCAATGGACCGCCGACTTGGCCGTGAAGGGCCCTGATGGCTGGAGCGGCTTGCTTCGCGGCATCGTCAACTACGACGCCGCCATCGCTGACACGAAGCGCACCGAACTGGATCCGGCCGCAAAATCCTTCGCCGTCAGCAATCCGCGGCTGCTCGACACGTTCATCACGAAGGATATGGATATCTGGGACCACCAGACGCGGGTGCGCGTCGGCAATCAGGTGATCAGCTGGGGCGAGGACATCTACATCCTGGGCGGCGCCAATTCCATCAATTCCATCTACCTTCCGAACGCGCATACCGCCGGCACTCCGCTGAAGACGCTGTTCACGCCGGCCCCGATGGTCGATTTCAGCACGTCGATCATCGAAGGACTCGGCCTCGAGGCGTTCTATCAATGGAAGTGGAACAGCTTTGCGTTCGATGCGCCCGGAACCTATTTCTCGACGTCGGACGTCCTGGGCAAGGGCGGGCGCGCTGCGTACCTGCCCACGTCCTTGATCAACGCGGCGCTGACTCCGCAAGCCCTTTTGGGGCTTCCGCCGGCGTTGGCGGCCCTGCTTCCTCCTGCGGTCAATGGTCTGTTCACGCTGCCGCCGGGGTACATAGGCGACACGGGCACCTACATCGTCGGCCGCAACCCGCAAACGCTCATGCCCTATAACCGTCAGCTGAGCCAGGAAGAGCTGGCGAATCCGCAGACGAATCCGGTGGGGCCGATCCTGGGCACGGGCACGGTCATCGCCCGGGGCGCCGATCGCAAGCCCACGGCAGGGCAGTATGGCGCCGCCTTCCGCTTCAAATTCGAGGAGTCCGGCGACGAGCTTGGCGTGTATTACGAGCATTACAACGACAAGCTTCCCTACGCCAGCTACACCATCATCAATACCAAGAGCAATCCCGTTGGCCTGGAGCTCAATTTCGACTATGGCCAGAACCGGGACCTGTACGGCCTGTCGTACAACTTCCCGCTCGGGGATTGGGTGATCGGCACCGAGGTGTCCTACCGGCCGAGAGACGGTGTAGCGATCGATCCCAGCACGGTCATCGATACGAAAAACCCCTACTACTGCGCTAACTATTCGAATTCGAACCTGGACACCAACCCGAGCGCCGACACGCCCGTCGGCACGCATTGCCGTGGCTACATCAACACCGCGAACTACCAGTTCCATCTCTCGGGCATCCAGATCGTCTCGCCGTCCAGCGCCATGGGCTGGCTGCTCGATCTCACAGGGGCAAAAGAGAGCATTCTCATCGCGGAAGCCGCGGGCGGGTACTACCCAAAGCTGAAGCTCAACGCGGGCATTCCGTACGCAACCAACTCGGGCTATGCACTGCCAACCCAGTCCGAAACCGGCGCTGTCCTCTATGGCTCGCTGACCTGGCCCAACGTTGTCGGAACGCGCGCCACGCTGATGCCGGATCTCACCGTGTCGCAAGGCATCAGCGGCAGACCAGCGACGTACCTGCCGGGCTTCATCAAGGGCGCGGGCGCAGCGACCGTGGGCGTCAACTTCGACTTCAAGACCAAGCCCTCGACGACCATGCGCCTCGACTACACGCAGAACTGGGGCGGCGGCGTGGCCAATCTCCTGCGCGACCGCAACTTCATGTCGGTCAGCGTCACCACGGCGTTCTGACCATGCTCTACCGTATCACCGCGCGTCTTGAAGCCCTGCTGTTCGGGCACCGCGTCAAATTCCTCCTGATCCTCGCCGGAATCACGGTGGTGCTGGGTGTGTTCGCCTCCCAGCTCAGGCTGTCGGCCGGCTTCGACAAGCAGCTACCCGCCGGTCACGAGTACATCAAGACCTTCAACCAGTATCGCGACCAGCTGTTCGGCGCGAACCGCCTGACGATCGCCGTGCATGCCCGCCAGGGCGACATCTGGAACGCCGCCGCGCTCACACGCCTGCTCAAGGTCACGGAAGCCGTCACCTACCTGCCGGGCGTGGACCGCTTGAGCGTTACCTCGCTGTGGACGCCCAACGTGTTCTTCACCGAGATCACCGAGGAAGGCTTTCGCGCGCAGCCTGTGACTGGCGGCGACATAGTTCCGGAAAAGCTCACCCCGGAAGTGATCGCCCAAGTGAAAGGCCGCACGGAGGCAGGCGGCCACATCGGTTCGCTGGTCGCCCGGGACCAGACCAGCGCGGTCATCACCGCCGACCTGATGGACGTCGATCCGCGCACCGGTGAGAAGCTCGACTACGTCAAGTTCAACCAGCTGCTCGAGGACAAGATCCGGCAGCCGTTCGAAGACGGCCAGATCGAGATCGAGATAATCGGCTTCGCCAAGCAGATCGGCGACATCGCCGCCCGCGCGGGCGACGTGCTGCGCTTCTTCGCCATCGCCTTTGTGCTGACCATCCTGGCGGTGTACTGGTACTGCCGGTCCTGGGCCCTGACCCTGCAGAAGATCGCCTGCTCGCTGACCTCCCTGATCTGGCAGTTCGGTACGCTGCGCCTGCTCGGCTACGGCCTGGATCCGTTGGCAATCCTGGTGCCGTTTCTGGTATTCGCCATCGGCGTCTCGCACGGCGTGCAGCAGATCAATTTCATGGTGCGCGAGATGGCCCATGGCGCGGACAACTACACCGCCGCGCGGCGCAGTTTCGCTGGCTTGTTGATACCCGGTGTGCTGGCGCTGGGCACCGCGTTCGTCAGCTTCATCACACTGACCTTGATTCCGATCCCGATGATCCGCGAGCTGGCCATCACCGCGGCGATCGGCGTGGCCTACAAGATCGTCACCAACCTGATGCTGCTGCCGGTGGTGGCCTCGTTCCTCAAGTCCGATCCGGAATTCGCAAAGGCAGCCTTGCTGCGTCGCGAGCGCCAGAGCGGCTGGCTGCGCGTCGTTGCCCGCATCGCCAAGCCGCGCAATGCGCTGCTCGTCACACTCGCCGGTGCCGCCGTCTTCGGCATCGCGATATGGCAGAGCCAGGGCCGTCATATCGGCAGCCTGCAGCCGGGCGCTCCGGAGCTGCGCGCGGACTCGCGTTACAACCGGGACGCCGTGGCGATCGTCGATCGCTTCGACGTCGGTCTCGATTGGCTGACGGTGGTCTTTGAGGCCGCAGCGGATCGCAAAGGCGATGTCTGCTCGCGATCCGACGAGCTTCTGTTCGCCGATGACTTCGCCTGGCGCATGAGCAGCGTGCCCGGCGTCGTCTCGGTCGACTCGCTGGCCGGGCAGCTCAAGCTCTACAACGCCGGCTTGAACGAGGGCAACCCGAAGATGGCGACGGTCCTGCGCGACAGCCACGGGCTCGGGTCCGAGGTCCGCGGCGTCGACAACCGCATGGCCGGACTTTCGACCCACGATTGCCGCGTGCAGGGCATCAATCTGTATCTGCCCGATCACCGCGCGACGACCATCAAGGGCGTCGTGGCCGCGGTGAAGGAATTCCGCAAGTCCAATTCGCTGGACGGCGTCAACATTCGGCTGGCGAGCGGCAACGCCGGCGTGCAGGCGGCGACCAACGAGGTTCTGGCGGCGAGCGAGTTGCCAATGATGCTCTACGTCTACGGCGCCATCCTGCTCCTGGTGTTTCTCGCCTACCGCGACTGGCGCGCGATGCTGACCTGCTGCCTACCTCTGACCGTGGCGACATGGATTGGCTACTGGTTCATGAAGCAGCAGCAGATCGGGCTGACGGTGGCGACCTTGCCGGTCATGGTGATCGCCGTCGGCGTCGGCGTGGACTACGCCTTCTACATCTACAACCGCCTGCAGATGCACCTCGCCGACGGCAAGGGCATCAGCGCGGCGCTCGAGTACGCGCTGACCGAAACCGGTGTGGCGACCATATTCACCGCGCTTACGCTCTCCGTCGGCGTCGCGACCTGGTCGATCTCCAGCCTCAAGTTCCAGGCGGACATGGGCGAACTGCTGACCTTCATGTTCCTCGTCAACATGGTCCTGGCGGTCACCCTGCTGCCCGCCTTCGCCGTGACGCTGGATCGCCTGATTCCTCGCCGCGGCCCGGTGCGCATGCCGGCGATTCTTCACCACTAGGGGCGAGCGATGAATCTCCGAGCTGGCATTCTTTTCTGCGCATCGCTGGTCGCGACAGCGGCAAGCGCCGCCGATGCGGATAAAACCCGCTGGTCGACGCTTGGACCCGCCGCTCAGGTACCGAACGCTGTGGCGGCACCCGTTCTTGCCGCAGCCAAAGCGGGCAGCCGCACGGTGGTCGTCGGCGATCACGGTGTGATTCTGCTTTCCGGTGATGATGGCCTGCATTTCCGCCAGGCGAAAACGGTTCCGGTCCGGTCGCTTCTAACCGCGGGCCAGTTGGGGGACGGGCGGCGGGGCTTCGCCGCCGGGCAGGACGGCGTAGTGCTGGGTACGCAGGATGGCGGCGACACCTGGACGCTGCTGCACGCAATGCCGGGCGTGGAGAAGCCGATTCTTTCGCTTCATTTCGACAGTGCGGAGCATGGACTCGCGGTGGGTTTGTATGGCTGGACCCTGGAAACTAGCGATGGTGGTCACAGCTGGACCGAAGGCCACATCGGCGGCGATGGCGATGACCGGCACCTGTTTCATCTGTTCACCTCGCCGAAGGGAACCTGGCTGATCGCCGCCGAGCAAGGAACGGTTTTCCGCTCCACGGACGGCGGCAAATCCTGGCAGGCACTCAGCACCGGGGATCAGGGCTCGCTGTGGCACGGGACTGCGCTGGCCGACGGCACGCTTCTGGTCTGCGGCATGCGCGGTCACATCTATCGCAGCACCGACGATGGCCAGAGCTGGCAAGCCGTGGCATCGGGCACGACGCAATCGCTGACCTCGATCGCGCAAATGCCGGATCGCACGGTCGTCATCGTCGGCCTGAGCGGCGCACTGCTGCGCAGCAAGGACAGCGGTATTACGTTCTCGGTCACGCAACTCGAACGCGGCGAACCGCTGACCGACATCGTCGCCAACGGCGAAAAACCCCTGTTGATGTCAATGGCTGGTGTACTGCGATGACCGACTTGTTGCGTAGAAAGCTGCTCAAGTTTGCTGGAGCCTCTGCGGCCGTGGGCGGACTTGGCTTGAACACCAGCCGGGTCTTAGCCGGGGCCGGGACGTCCGACATCCTGGATGTCGCGATCATCGGCGCCGGCCTGTCGGGGCTGACCACCGCGCGCGACCTTCGGCTGGCCGGCTGCGAATCGTTTGTCGTGCTGGAAGCCAGGAATCGGGTCGGAGGGCGGACGCTCAATCACGACCTGGGCGGCGGGCAGGTGTCCGACGCCGGCGGCCAGTGGTTCGGACCGGGCCAGACGGTGGTCGAGGACCTGGCGCGCCAGCTCGATGTCGGCACTTTCCAAACTTACTACGACGGCAGGACCGTCATCCTCGGCGGCGAGGGCCGCTTGGCCATCGACCTGAAGGGCAAGTTCGGCGCCGATCCGAACATCGCCGACAAGCTGACCGAGCTGGCGAAGGAAGTGCCGCCAGGCGCGCCCTGGGAGTCGCCGAAGTTCGCCGAGCTGGACCGGATGACCTTGGGCGAATGGCTGGTCAAGCAGGGCGTCAAGCCCGAGGACCATTTCGGCTGGAACATGTCCGGACAGTTGACTGGCGGCTCCTCGCCGGCGCGGGTGGGGCTGCTGTACTTCCTCGCCACGCTCAACAACGGCGGCTACGACAAGGTCGAGGAGATCAAGGACTCGGGCCAGGAGAGCCGCTTCGTCGGCGGTTCGCAGCTGCTGAGCATCCGCATGGCCCAGCAGCTGGGTGAGAAAGTGCGACTGTCTTGCCCGGTGCGTGCTATCAGCGACTGGGACGGCGAGATCGTCCGCCTGCGCACCGACCAGGGCGAGGTGCGCGCGCGTCGCGTCGTTATGGCGCTGCATCCGGCGCTGTGCAACAAGATTCAGTTCTCTCCCGCCTTGCCCGAGCCGCGCGCCGCGCTGCAGCGCGCCTGGCCGGCTTTCGCGCCTTTGCGCAAGACCGCCATGGTCTATTCGCGCCCGTTCTGGCGCGACATGGGCTACAACGGCAGCATCATCCAGGTCGACGGCCCGGTGATCTGGGCCTACGACAACTCGCCGCCGCGCGGTGAGATCGGGGTGATCAACGCCTTCGTCAACCCGGGCCAGCTGCCGTCCGAGCCAGATGCGGCAAAGCGTATCCAGGCCGAGATCTACGCGCAGGCGCTCGGTGCGCAGGCGCTGCAGCCCTTGTCTTATCACGACCAGGACTGGGGCACTGCTGACGAATGGGCCATGACCTGCCTGCCGGCGGTTCCCCCCGGCTTCTGGACCGAGCATGCGGACTCACTACGCATGCCCTGCGGCAATCTCATCTGGTCTGGCACCGAGACGGCGGATCGGTGGGTCGGTTACATGGATGGCGCTGTCAGCACAGGTCATCGCTCCGCCCGGCAGGCGCTTTACGCGCTGCGCCGCGTTTAGAGGCTGGCAATGAAGAAGCTCGTATTCACAACCCTGGCCGTCACTCTCGTGCTCGCGGCGATCCTCTGTGGGCCTGATCTGCTCGGCGCCTATCGCCTGCAGCAGTACATGAGCGCATCGGACCAAGCCTATGTGGCGAATGGCGGCCCATGGCCACAGCTATCCGATGGTTGCGTGGCATGCCACGGTACCAACGGCAATTCAGTCAACCAGCTCTATCCAGCTCTGGCCGGTCAGCGGCCGGAATATCTGGCCGCACAACTGCGCGATTTCGCCACCGGCCAGCGCGTCCACCCGATCATGAATGCGGTGGCGCGGTCGCTGACCCAAAAAGACATCGCTTGGCTCGCCGATCATTTCGCGCGCCAAGGAGCCATCGGCAACAGCTATTTCAAACCGGACGACAGGCTGCGGCAGAGAGGCGCGCAGATTGTTTCGGCCGGCGGCTGTACCGGCTGCCACGGCGAGGGCCTGATGGGCAAGGACCGCTTCCCGCGTGTGGCCGGCCAGAGCAACGACTACCTGTTGCGGCAGCTGAATGCCTTTGCCGACAGCACGCGCCGCGATCCGGCCAACATCATGAACCAGCTGGCCTCGTCCTGGTCGCCGGACGATCGCGCTGCCATTGCTACCTTCCTCGCCAGCCATCCGGTCACCGGAAGCGGAAAGCCATGAACAAGAAATCCCCCAACGATGTGCCGGTCGACCTAAGGCGCAGGCAGCTGCTCAAGCTTGCCGGCGCCTCCGCGGCTGTAGGCAGCTTCGGCGTGGCCGCAGCACGGGCCGGCGCCGACGCCGCCAGCGGCGAGGTGTTCGACATCGTGATCGTCGGTGCGGGCCTCGCCGGCCTGACTGCCGCGCGCGATTTGCGCCAGGCCGGCTGCGAATCCTTCGTGGTGCTGGAGGCGCGCGATCGGGTCGGCGGCCGCACCCTCAATCACGATCTCGGCAACGGCCAGATCTCCGAAGCGGGTGGTCAGTGGATCGGCCCGGGCCAGACCGCCGTCGCGGACCTCGCCCGCGAATTGGGCGTGGGGACTTTCCCCACTTACTACCAGGGCAGCACCGTCATCCTCGGCGGGGACGGCAGGGTGGCGGTCGATCTCAAGGGGACCTTCGGCACCGACGAGGCCATCGGCGCCAAGCTCAGCCAGCTATCGCGCGACGTGCCTTGCGGCGCGCCGTGGAAATCGTTGCGTGCCGCGGAGCTGGACCGACTCTCGGTTGGCGACTGGCTGGGCCAGCAACACATCAAGCCGGAGGACCAGGTCGGCTGGAACGGCAGCATCCTGCTCTCGGGCGGCGCCATGCCGGCCAAGATGGGTTTGTTGCACTTCCTGTCCATGATCAACTCGGCCGCCTGCGACTACTCGCAGCTCGACGCCATCAAGCACAGCGCCCAGGAAACACGGTTCGTCGGCGGCTCGCAGATCCTCAGTATCAAGCTGGCGCAGCAACTGGGGGAAAAGGTGCGCCTGACGTGTCCGGTGCGCCGCATTGCCGACTGGAACCGTGAAGTCGTCACCTTGCACACCGACCAGGGCGAGGTGCGGGCCCGGCGGGTCATCATGGCTCTCAGCCCGCCTCTATGCCAGCAGATACGGTTCGATCCGCCGCTGCCGCAGGGCCGCGCCGCGCTGCAACGCGCCTGGCCGGCACATTCCCCGGCGCGCAAGACCGCCATGGTCTATTCCCGCCCGTTCTGGCGCGACAAGGGATTGAACGGGTCCATCTTCGACATCGGCGGTCCTATCATCTGGGCGTACGACAACTCGCCGCCGCGTGGCGACATCGGCGTCATCAACGCCTTCGTCCTCAACGCCTCTCTACCTTCCGATCCCGGAGCAGCGAAGCTCGCGCAGGCGCAAATCTACGCCCAGGCGCTGGGGCAGGAAGCCCTGGCACCCCTGTCCTATCACGATCGCGATTGGGCACTGGCCGATCCCTGGACCCTCACCTGCGTTTCCGCCATCCCGCCGGGCTTCTGGACCACTCACGGCGAGGCACTGCACCCAGCCTGCGGCAACCTCATCTGGTCGGGTACCGAGACGGCCGACATCTGGGCCGGCTACATGGATGGCGCCGTGCGCTCCGGACACCACGGCGCCCTGCAGGCGCTCAACGCACTGCGCAGCGCACAGGTACGGACATGAAGAAGCTCATCATCCTCGCCATCGCCGCGGTTGTGGTTCTGCTGCTGGTCATCCTTGGCCCCGACCTGCTCGACCTTTATCGCCTGCAGCGCTTTGTCGACACCTCGAGTGCCGCGGCCCAGGCCGACGGCGGCACCTGGCCGCGCCTCACCGATGTCTGCACCGGCTGCCATGGAGACAAGGGCAGTGCGCAAGCCCAAGGCTATCCCAGCCTGGCTGCCCAGCCCGTGCCCTATCTCGTGGCCCAGCTTCACAACTTCGCCGGCGGGCAGCGCGCCAATCCCAACCTGGGGCCGCTGGCCATGACTATGAGCGAGGCCGAGATTACCCAGCTTGCTGGCTACTTCTCCAAACAGCCTGCCCAAGATAACCGCTCGTTCGTGCCCGATGCGCCGCTGCGGCAAAAGGGCCAAAGCCTGGTCGCCGCCGGCGCCTGCACTGCCTGCCATGGCGAACACCTGATGGGGCACGACCAGTTCCCGCGCCTCGCCGGCCAGAGCTACGACTATCTGGTGAAGCAGTTCGAAGCGTTTGCAGCCGGAACGCGGAGCGAGCCCAGCGGCACGATGAAGAGAATTTCCGACGCGGCATCGCCGGATGACCGCAAGGCCATTGCCAACTATCTCGCGAGCCTGGCACCGGACAAGAAGTGACGCATCAGGTCTCGCACAACGTTCATTGGGAGCAGTCGTGGATCTCGAAACCCTGATTTTCCTGGCGGCCGATGCCTTGATGGTGGCGTCCGGCTTCATTTACGGATGGAAGTTCCTGCGCAAGCGCAACGTCCTGCTCGGCCTCGAGTGGATGATCGTGGCGACGTCGGGCACGAACTTCTTTGTCTACTCGTTAGTTGGCTCGCCGTTCCTCTACAACATCTCGTATTTCTTCGATGCATTCTCCAGGGCCCTCGGCTTTCCACTGCTCGGCGTAGTGGGACTGATGGCGGTGACGCATCGTTACAGGCCATCGTTCAGAACGGATGTCGTGCTGTTTGCGGTGAGCATCGCAGTGGCGGTTGTGCTGGTGGTTGGCGATCACGCCCTCGGCGCAGTCAAGCCCTGGCTCTACGTGCTGACGGGGACTGCGCTTTCAGCCTATCTCCTCTACTTCATCTGGAGGCTGCTGAAGGCCGGCGAAATCCTTCACGCCCTCGGCACGACTGCGGTCCTGGTGACCCTGCAGGCGATCGCCACCATCTATGACTTCTACCACATCCCCGGCGACGACGATCAGCACACGCTCTTCTACATCTTCGCCTTGAGCACCTGGGGGTTCGCGATGTTCGAGCTCTACTACGCCTACTGCGCCCTCGAGCGCGCGGAGAACATATGAAACACGACTCTAAACCGGCCCTGCGCTTTACCGCGTGGAGCGCCATTCTCGGTGCCATATTCGCCTGGCTGAACGTGGCGCTGTCCCTGAGCGTAACCGGCCAGGACGCCGGGATGATTCTCCACGGCCCCACCATGCTGGCCCTGCCGGGCGACACCCGGGACCTGTTCCGCTGGTCAATGCTCGCAGACATCCTCGGGTTCTACCTGGCGGTCCTGGTCATCGGCGGCTACCTGTGGCACGCCTTCCGCGATGCGGCCGGCGCCCTGGGCGACATCGCGGTGCTGGCCATCCTGTTCTATGTGCTGGTGGGCGCCGGCGGAGCGGCCATGCAACTGGCGGTGCTGAATCCTCTGGCGCATCTGCATGCCGGCGGCGACGACACCGTCAGGGCGGCGACGGAGGCGGCATGGACTTCCATGGCCTATGCGGTGCAGAACGGGCTGTGGTGGTCGGAGGGGCCGGTGGTGCTGCTTTGGGGTCTGGTGGTCGGCGGCCAGCTGAAGAAGGCGGGCTGGGGCTGGTTCCCGCTACTGCTGCTGAAGATCGTCGGCTGGTGCTTTGCGCTGTTCTTCGTATTCGGCTTTTTCGAGGGTCTCGACACGCTCGGCGAACTGATGGAGACGGTCGTCGTGCTGCTGTTCCCGCTGTGGATGCTGCTGTTCGGCTGGAAGCTGCTGCGCCAGCCGGCGCCGTCGGTCGCTGCAGCGTAGGTATAGGAGATCTGCGATGGGTGAATCGACGCGCAAGCAACCCGCGGGAAAGCAGGATGGGGTGGCAACCCAATCCGGCGTAACCCGCCGCAACTTCGTCAGGGGAGCCGTGGCAACGGCGATCGCCGTGCCGGTACTGGCGGCCACGCAAGGCGTCCGGGCCGAGACGGCGGATGAAGCCAGGACGACGGCAGACCTTGAGAAGTACCGGGCGCTGGGTGGCTGGGTGGAAAGGCCGGATGACCCGCAGCCGAGGCTCGAGGAGAGCGTCAGTGCGGACGTGGTGATCGTCGGTGCCGGCTACGCCGGCCTCAACGCTGCGCTGGAACTCGCGGCCCACGGCGCGCAGGTGGTTGTGCTTGAGCGCGAATTCGCCGGCTTTGGCGCCAGCGGCCGCAACGCCGGATATCTCGGCGGCGCCCTGGCGCTCGAATACGACCTTTTCCTCAAGAGCATCGGCAAGGAGAAGGGCAGGAATGTCGTCAGCTACTACGAGCAAGCAGTCAGCTTCGTCGAAGGAAAGCTCAGGGAATATTCCATCGATTGCGACTACAACCAGTCGGGCCTGATACGCGCCGGTGTTCATCCCTCGCAGGAGGAGAAGATCCGCGAGGACATGCGGATTGGCACCGAGCTGGGCCTCCAGTCGGAGTTCCTGGACCAGACGCAGATGCGCGCGCGCGGCATCCCGCCGGCCTTCCTGTTCGGCAACTATGTCTCGCGCG
>CAZQLF010000039.1:0-11801 GCA_964594035.1 uncultured Rhodospirillaceae bacterium
TTTTTGCCGCAGCGGCCCGGCACGGCATTCGATGGGGCTTGGTTGGCGGAACCGATGGGCGATGTTCTGGTGAGGGCGATCCGAGAGACTTCCCCGGGATGTACGGGCGTGGGGCTTGCCCTATCGGCCGACGCGCTGCGCCAGCGTCTGGACCAATCCCTGGCCGAGGGTATCGCGGTGGACCCAACCCTTTGGCGCCGGCTCGACAGCGTGGCGGGCCGGGTTCAGGTTCCGGCGAGTTCGGTATCGCGCGAGCGGGGAGCTGGCGGCGGCGATGCCAACATCTAGGCCGCCTTGATCCCCTTCTGGCGCAGTGCCGCCGTCAGCGTGTTCTGGAGAAGGCAGGCAATGGTCATCGGCCCGACGCCGCCCGGCACGGGGGTAATGCCGCCAGCAACCTTCGCGGCCTCGTCATAGGCCACATCGCCCACCAGCTTCGTCTTGCCGTCACACTCGATGCGGTTGATGCCGACATCGATCACCGTGGCACCGGGCGAAATCCAGTCGCCACGCACCATCTCCGGCTTGCCCACCGCCGCCACCACGATCTCGGCCCGGCGCGTTTCGCCCAGCAGGTCGCGGGTGCGCGAATGCGCGATGGTGACGGTGCAGTTCTCGCCCAGCAGCAATTGGGCCATGGGCTTGCCTACGATATTGGAACGGCCCAGCACAATGGCGCGCTTGCCTGAGAGATCGCCGAGCCTATCCTTCAGGAGCATCAGGCAGCCGAGCGGCGTGCAGGGCACCATGGCCTCGCCGCCGGTCGCGAGCCTGCCGGCATTCACCACATGAAAGCCATCCACATCCTTGGCCGGATCGATGGCATCGAGCACGGCCTGGGGGTCGATCTGCCTGGGCAAGGGAAGTTGGACCAGGATGCCGTTCACCTTCGGATCGGCGTTGAGTTTTTTCACCAGCGCCAGCAGTTCGGACTGGCTCGTCTCCCTGGAAAGCTTGTGCTCGAACGAGGCCATGCCGACTTCCACCGTCTGCTTCGCCTTGTTGCGCACATAGACCTGGCTTGCCGGATCTTCGCCCACCAGCACCACGGCAAGGCCGGGCACATGGCTGTGTTTGCTCTTGAGGTCGGCGATCTGCCTGGCGATGCGTCCGCGCAGGCCTTCGGCGAAGACCTTTCCGTCGATGATGTTGCTCATGACTTGTCCGTTTGTTGTCTCAACCAGGATTGGAGATGGGCGAGTAGCGCCTTGGGCTCGCCGGAGAGATGAAAGGATTTACGCCGGTCGCCGAATCCGCTGACCAGCCGCAGACTGCGCCGCGGGATGCCCCATTCGCGCGCCAGGAGAGCGATGATCGCCTCATTAGCCTTGCCGCCTTCGGGTGCCGTGCGCACGCAAATGCGCAACGCCATGCCGCCATCCGCCTCGGCGCGCAGCCCCTCGACGGCGTCACGCCGCGCGCCCGGATGGGCAAGGATACGGACGCGGATGCCGTCGGCAGTGATGCGGAACGGCGAGGACTCAATAGAAGACGTATTCAAACAGCAGATTGCGGATGAGCCAGAGCAGCAGGATGACGACCAGCGGCGATAGGTCCACGCCGGCGATCAGCGGCACCACACGGCGGATCGGCCGCAGGACAGGCTCGGTCGCCCGGTACAGGAACTGCCCGACCTTGGAGACGAGGGGGCTGCGGCGATTGACCACGTCA
Organism: uncultured Rhodospirillaceae bacterium; assembly: GCA_964594035.1. GTDB lineage: Bacteria > Pseudomonadota > Alphaproteobacteria > Dongiales > Dongiaceae > DASXQK01. The sequence goes on from CAZQLF010000039.1 coordinate 1,672, forward strand.
AAGGCGACGAGCCAGGAGAGGATCGCGGAGGCGATCAGGATCCAGATGTAGATCTGGATCACCAAATCGATCAGTTTCGCCAGCGAAACCACGCCTGAAATCCCGTCCATGGCGGTTGAAAGGCCGGGCGGAGGTTATCGGCAGGGGGTAGCCATGGCAAGGCTGGGGGCGCCTGGAACAAAGCCTGGCCAGCCGCTTGACAGGCGAGTCCCCCGTCAACATAGTCGCGCCCGTTCTAGGGAACCATGGGGCCGTAGCTCAGCTGGGAGAGCGCCTCGTTCGCAATGAGGAGGTCAGCGGTTCGATCCCGCTCGGCTCCACCATGGTCCCGCGAGCGTTTTGGGGCACTGCTCCGTTCATCAATTGACCATCAGCGCCATGCTAGAAGGGCGCCTTATCGCCGTCTGCTGCGGGAGATGATCATGCCGGTCAAGCGCGCCGATCCTTATGCTGCCTATAACTTCGTTGTCGAAATCGACAATGTCGTCTCCGCCGCTTTCACGGAGGCGACTGGCCTCGGCATGGAGATTTCCTATATCGACTACCGTACTGGTGCGGATCCCTCGAACGTGCGCAAGCTGCCGGGCCTGCGCAAATTCTCCGATGTCACGCTGAAGCGCGGCATTACAGGTTCCACCGAGCTTTTTGACTGGCTGAAGAGCGTGGCCGAGGGCGTGGCGGCGCAGCGCAGTGTCGCCATCATCCTGATGGATGAGCAGCGCAACCCGGTGATCCGCTGGCTGCTTCACAAGGCCCAGCCCCAGAAATGGTCCGGCCCGCATCTCAATGCCGCGGCACCTGGTGCCATTGCCATCGAAGAGCTCGTCATCGTCCACGAAGGGCTGGAAATGCTCTGACGATGGCGCGGCGGGCGGGAAAGCAGGAAAAAGACAGGGCACGGATAGAACCCGAACTGCCGGCCCTGGCACGCAACTTCACCGTCACCATCGCCGGTGTTGCGATCGGGTTTGCCCAGATTTCGCGAATCGGTTCCGAGACCATCGAACAGCCGGCGCGCGGCCGCGCGAAGCTGGTGCATCGCTATCCCAACATCGTGCTGCGCCGCGCAGTGAGCCGCGACCGGCAACTCTATGCGTGGCGCGAAGCGATCATGGCCGGCAAGAAAGACCGCCGGCGGGTTGAAATCCGCTGGCTCGATGATGCGGGGCAGAATACACGCGGCATCTGGATTCTCGAAGACGCCTGGCCGTGGCGCTGGTCCGGCCCGCTCTTCGACGCCAGCGCGACCGACATCGCCATGGAAGAAATCGAACTCGCCTATGCGCGGTTGATCTGGCGGTAAAGTCCTACGCTGCCTGAAGACCGAACCTGCCGCGCAGCCGGTTGCTCCAGGCGCTGATCAGGCGGTCGGCCACGATGCCGATGAAGGCCACAGCGAGGCCAGCAACGATGCCGCGGCCCGGATCGGCCTTGGCCAGGGCCACGAACACTTCCTGGCCCAGGTCGCGTGTGCCGATCATGGCGGCGATAATGTCCATGGACAGCGCCAGCATGATGACCTGGTTGAACCCGAGCATGATTTCCGGCAACGCCAACGGGAGCTGCACGCGCCACAAGAGTTGCCGGTGGGTGCAGCCCGATGCCTTCGCCGCTTCGATCAGACCGGGATTGACCTTGCGGATGCCGTGATCGGTATAGCGGATGGCGGGTGTCACCGCATACAGCACGATGCCGATCATGGCGGCGACATCGCCCACGCGGAACAACATCACCGCCGGAATCAGATAAACGAAGGCCGGAATGGTCTGCAGCGTATCGACGATGACGTCGATGACGCGCTTGGCCTTGTCATGGCGCGCGGCATAGGTGCCGATAGGCCAGCCGATCAGGAAGGCGATCACCGTGGAGACGCCGCAGAGATAGACCGTGATGATGGACTTCTCCCACAGGCCGACGGCGGCAATCAGGAAGACCAGCAGCAGCACCAGCAGGCCCAGGCGAAGCCCGCCCAGGCGCAAACCAGCGGCCAGCAGCAACAGGGCCACCGTCAGCCAAGGCAGCGACAGCATGAACGCCTTGACCGGATTCAGCATATGCACGAGCAGCCAGACCCGAACTGCTTCGATGCTGTCGAAGTAGTTCACGGTGATCCATTTCATGCCTGTGTCCCAGATCGGTCCCGTTGTGATCGTCAGCGAGTCCGGGAGGCGGCTGATGAGGGGAACCGCGACACCGAGAGCCGTCGTGGCAAGCAGGACCGCGGAGGCGAGCACCAGGTAACGATGCCGGGAGACAAAGCCCGTCCCCGCCCGGCGTTCCATGGGCCGCCAATTCGCCATGGCCTGGCTGAGGCGGTCGAGAACGATGGCGAGCAACACGATGGCGATGCCGGCTTCGAAGGCCGCACCGACCTTGAGCGCGCGCAGCGCCAGCAGCACGTCGTAGCCGAGGCCGCCGGCCCCGATCATCGAGGCGATGATGACCATGTTCAGCGTCATCATCACCACCTGGTTGACGCCGAGCATCAGCAATGGTTGGGCGGACGGGACCAGGATGCGCCACAGCTGTTGGCGGCGCGTGCAGCCCGCCATGCGGCCGAATTCCTGGATCTCGCTCGGGACCTGCTGAAGGGCGAGCACGGTTGCGCGCACCATGGGCGGCACGGCGAAGGCTAGGGTTGCGATCAGCGCCGATGACGGGTTGTTGCCGAACAGCATGAGCATCGGCACCAGATAGGCGAATTGCGGCGTCGCCTGGCCGATATCGAGCATGGGCTGGATGAACCAGCGGTTGGCGCGCGGCTGGCGATAGCCCCAGATGCCGACGGCAAGCCCACTGATCACGCCAAGCGGCATGGCGATCAGCACCAGCGCCAGGGTCAGCATGGCGCTGTCCCATTGCCCGAAGACAGCGAGATAGAGGAAACAGAGCCCGCAGCCCAGCGCCAGGCGCCGCCCGCCGTAGGCATAGCCGGCAATCGCCACGCTCGCCGTCACCCCGACCCAGGAGAGCGGCGGGATGTGGATGGCGCTTGCCCGCGGGCCGATCTCGAACCCCCGGGAGAGCAGGTTGAACGCGAAAGTGAGCGGCAGTTGGAGGAGCGTGCTGATGGCCCGGGTGAAGCCAAAGAAGACGGCAATGACCCATTGCATGAAGGCGCCGATCCAGGCAGCGATCGGCAGGCGCCAGTCGTCAGGATAGGTGCTGGCCCAGGGCAGCGAATCTCGGAACAGAAAGATCAGGATGGCAAGGGCCGCCGGAATTGCCCAGGCGAGATGGATCGGCGAGGGGCTGCGTCGCAACGTCAGGGCGTGCGAAGCGAGCGACATCAGCGCGAGCGGCCGGCGAGGAGATCCACGACCTTGCGCGGCGCGATTGCGCCCAGCACAGCGCCGGACTCATCGACCACGGCAAAGGGCCGATCGGCACCGACGATGTCCGCGGCGAAGCTGGCGATCCGCGCGTGGGCAGCAACCCGGCCGGCATAATCTCCATCGCCCCGGGCCGGCTCCATCAGCGTGCGGGCGGAAACGACCTTGGCGCGCTGCACGTCGCGGGTGAATTCGGCGACATAGGTGGTAGCGGGGTTGATCACCAGCTCCTCGGACGTGCCGATCTGGATGACCACGCCGTCCTTCATGATGGCGATGCGGTCGGCGAGCCTGATCGCCTCGTCGAAATCATGGGTGATGAACACGATGGTCTTGTGCAGCATCGCCTGCAGGCGGGTGAACTCGTCCTGCATTTCCCGGCGGATCAGCGGATCCAGCGCCGAGAAGGGTTCGTCGAGGAACCAGATCTCCGGCTCGACCGCGAGGCTGCGGGCAATGCCGACACGCTGCTGCTGACCACCGGAAAGCTGGCGGGGAAAGTGAAGTTCGCGACCCTTCAGGCCGACGAGCTCGATAATCTCGCGGGCGCGCCGTTCGCGGATGGGGCGTGCCACACCCTGGACGCTCAGCGGGAAGGCGACGTTGTCGAGCACCGTCAGATGCGGCAGCAAGGCGAAATGCTGAAATACCATGCCCATCTTGTGGCGGCGGATGTCGATCAACTCGCGCTCCGATTTGCGCAGCAGGTTCTCGCCCTGGAAAATGATCTCGCCATGGCTGGGCTCGACCAGGCGCGACATGCAGCGCACCAGGGTCGATTTGCCGGAGCCCGACAATCCCATGATGACGAAGATTTCGGCCTGGTGGACCTCGATGGAAACGTCGCGCACGGCCCGCACCAGTCCGGCGCCCGATAGCGCCTCATCGGACGCATCGGGGTGGCTGGCAAGAAACGCGTCGGCGCCGTGGCCAAACAGCTTCCAGACGTTCCGGCAGCTCAGCGTGATCGCCGTCTGCATTGCAACCGGCACGGCTTTTACTGCCGCCGCTGCGGTCCAGTTTATCGATTCAACCGTTGTCATATCGCTCGCAGCAAATGGGCATCAGCGAATGCGCCTGAGAAGTTGGGCCGGCGGCCAAACCAGCCGCCGGCCCATACTTCGTCCAGATGCAGGAGCCGCCTAGTTGGTCGGCGGGTTGGCCCAGGCGCGCCACTTCGCTTCGTTGGCGTTGATCCAGGCCTCGGCCACGTCGTCGAGCTTCTTGCCGTCGAGGTCGACCTGGCCAGCGAGAAGGCCCAGTTCCTTCGTGTCCATGGTGAAGTTCTTGGCCACGTTCCAGGCGACCGGCCACTTCTCCTTCAGGCCCTTCCAGCCCCACTTCCAGATATCGCCGTGCGGCTTGCCGCAGGTGTACTTCTTCTGGTCATAGCAGTCGGGCGTGTATTCGGGGAAGTTGACCCACTCGCCTTCGTACTTTGCCGGTGCCCAGTGTGGGGAGTAGATCCACAGCATGATGGGCGCCTTGCGGTCATAGGCCGATTGCAACTCGGCGAACATGGCGGCATCGGTGCCGGCATGGACGACTTCGAACGGCAATTTCAGCGCAGCGATGCGTTCTTCGTCATAGCCGCCCCAGGTCACCGGACCGGCGAGATAGCGGCCCTTGGGCGCCGTATCCGGCGTGGAGAAGGCTTCGGCGCATTTGGGATCCAGCAGCGCGTGCCAATCCGGCAGGCTCGGGCATTTCTCCTTCATGTACATCGGATACCACCAGTCTTCCTTGGCCTTCGGCCCGAGCTTGCCGAGGCGCTCGGTCTTGCCGGTGGCGTCGGACGCCTTCATGGCGTCGCCGGCGGTCGTGTCCCACTCCTCGGTGATGATGTCGATGTCACCGGTGGTGAGCCCGGTGGTCAGGCTCGAGAGATAGTCGGCGGTGACGTAATCGACGTGGTAGCCCGGGCGGTGCAGGATGCCGCCGGGGATCTTTCCGTTGACGTTGACGCTGGTCCAGTCGAACAGCGCGATCTTGATCGGATCCTGAGATTCAGGCACGTCGGCGAAGGTCGGTTGCGGCAGAGCAACGCCCGTGGCGATGCCGACGGCGATGCTTCCCGCAAGAGACAGGGCGCGCAGTGTAGTCCTCATCGTTTCACCCCCTTGTTGGATCGGTTTTTTTGATTTTCGGTTCTCGGAGCGCCGCCATCATGGCGGTGCAACGGGATTGATGCTGTCATAAGTCATGGTGGTGGCGCCAGCGCCGAAAAGGGGGATAGGGCCAGCCAGAATCCAATTCAGGGCCACTTTGCCGGTCTTTTCTCAGCCTGGCCAATTTTTCGCTCACGCCGGATTGGCGGCGACGGCTTTCAGGTGCCGCGGGAATTCAGGCGAGGCCATCAGCCTTTTGCAGCGCGAAAAGCGGTTGTTGGCATAGGCCCAGAAATCGTCGACCGGGTTCTTGTTGGCGAACTGGATCAACCCCCACAGCGTCCACAGCAGATCGCACATGGCCTTGTAGATCACCATGCGGCCCCGCTGGGCCGGCGTGACGCGATTGTCGCAATAGGCACCCATCATCTCGCAATCCTCGGCCTCGCTCAGCCCGGCCTCGACCGACATGTCGCCCAGATCCCAGAAGGGATCGTTCATGCCGGAATATTCCCAGTCGACCACCCACATCCGCTGGCCGTTATCGAGAAAATTCTCCGACAACGGGTCGCAGTGGCAGGGGACGATCTGTGCCGGATGGCGGTTCAGCGCCTCGCGAACCGCCTCGGCCTCGCGCACCACATCATTGTAGCCCTCCGGCGATTGGGTGCCGAGCTTGGCCAGCACCTTGAGGTAGTCATCGATCATGCTGAACAGCTCGAAACGGAACTCGAAGCGCTGGCCGGAGCGGTGCATCTGGCGCAACGCCAGAGCGGCACGTCCAGGCGCGCCGTCGCGCTCGTGGAACAGGGCCGGGCTCATGGAAACCGTGTTATCGAGATAGCGGCAGAGCATCAGCCCGTCGCCTTCGTCGAAGAACAGGACCTCGGCATTGACCTTGGCGGCCGCGGCCGCTCGCGCGTTATGGGCCTCGACCTTGCGGTTGATGTAGTCGCCAGTCTTCTCGCCGGGGATGCGCAGCACGTAGCGACCGGACGGTGCGTCGATCCTGTAGTTGCGGTTGGTCAGCCCGCCGAGGCGCTCGGTTGAAAGCCTTTCCGCCGGTTCCTTCGCCAGCAGCGGAATGCGCTTCAGGGCTTCGATGATTTCGGGTTCAAGAGGCATGGGCAGGGTCTCTCCTTATGCCTTCAACCGCAGATTCCGCGGATCATAGAGGGGGCCATCATGGCGCGTGGCGGGGGCTTCTTCGCCGAAGGCTTCCACGCTGAAGCCCTGGCCGCCCGCGATCTCGACGGGCAGGTAGCCATAGACGATCGGCTTGCCGATGGTATGGCCGAAATTGGCGCTGCTGGTGACCGAGACGACCTGGCCGCGATGCAGGATCGCTTCGCCGCCGAACACAGTCAGCGGCCGCTCGATGGTAAAGGTGCAGAGCTTGCGTGTCGCACCCTCGGCCTTGATCTGCGCCAGCGCCGCGCGGCCGATGAAATCGCCCTTCGTCAGCGCAACATGGGATCCCAGCCCCGCTTCATAGGGGTTGTAGTCCGGCGTGATGTCCGAGCTCCAGTAGAGATAGCCCTTCTCCATGCGCAAGGTATCGATGGCGCGGTAGCCGGCATTGACGATTCCGAGGTCCTGACCAGCTTCCCAAAGCTGCGCATAAACGTGGGCGGCGAACTCCGTGGGAATGTGCAATTCCCAGCCGAGCTCGCCGACATAGCCGATGCGCACGGCTCGCACCGGCGCCGAGCCGATGGCGATATCCCGCGCGCTGGCGAAGGCAAACGCGTTGCTGCCGAGATCGGCCTCGCTCAGGCGCTGCAGCACCGCGCGCGATTCCGGTCCACAGATATTGATCACCGCGCGCGATGACGTATTGTCGCGGATGACAGCCGAACCGTCATCGGGCAAATGGCTTTCAATCCAGTGGCGGTCGTGCACGGCAAAGCCGCTGCCGGTCACGATATAGAAGCGATCGGCGGCGAGCCGCGTGATGGTGAGATCGGCCTCGATCCCGCCGCGCTCATTGCAGAGCTGGGTGTAGATGACGCTCCCCACGGGCTTGTCCATGTTGGAGACGGCGAGGCGCTGGAGTGCGGCAAGCGCGCCCTTGCCGCTGAGCTCGAACTTGCTGAACGATGTCTGGTCGATCAGTGCCACGGCCTTGCGTACCGCACGATGCTCCGCAGCGACCGGCTCGAACCAGTTCGGCTTGCGGAAGGAGGGCTTGTCGAGAGCCTCCATGCCCACGGGCGCAAACCAGTTCGGCCGCTCCCATCCCGCCTTGGAGCCAAAAACCGCACCCTTTTCCTTGAGCATCGCATAGAGCGGGCTGCGGCGAATGCCGCGCGCACTGTCATGCTCCAGCCCCGGATAGGCGATCTTATAGTGATGGCCGTAGAGCTCGATCGCGCGCGGATACATGAAATGGCGCGTGTTGTGGTGATAGGCGAAGCGGCGCACATCGAGCGGCCAGAGATCAAGGCTGGGTTCGCCCTCGACAATCCATTCCGCCATCATGCGGCCGGCCCCGCCGCCCGCGGCGATGCCGTAGAGGAATCCGGCGGCGACATAGGCGTTATCGAGCTCAGGTGACTTGCCCATGATGAAGTCCGCATCGGCGGAATAGGGGATGGGCCCGTTGATGAGCTGGCGCACGCCCACCTTCTCGAGGATCGGCGTGCGTTTGGTGGCCATTCTCGCGAGCTGTTCGAAGCGGTCGAAATTGCCGGGCAGAAGTTCCTGGGCGAAGGCTTTGGGAATGCCGCGGTCGCCGAAGGGTTTCGTATCGGGCTCATAGCCGCCGACGGCGATCCCGCGCACCTCGGGCTTGTAATAGACGAGCAGATCCGGATCGCGCAGGGTCGGCATGCCCTTCGGCATGTCGGGGATCGGATCGGTCACCAGATATTGATGTTCCAGCGCGAGCGATGGCACCCTGGTCCCGGTCATCTGGCCGATCTCGCGGCCCCACATGCCGCCACAGTTCACCAGGATCTCGCAGTCGTATTCGCCCTGTTCGGTGATTATCCGGCGGGCACGCCGACCTTTGACGTCAATTGATGTGACCCGCGCGCCTTCGACGATCTTTGCGCCCTTCATCCGTGCGCCCTTGGCCAGGGCCTGGGCGACGCTGGCCGGATCGATATAGCCATCGCTCGGCAGATAGGCTGCGGCAATGACATCCGTCGTCGTCATAAGCGGGAACAGCTTTTGCGCTTCTGCCGGCGAGATCAGGTGCATCTCGAGGCTGAAACTCTTGGCCATGGTGGCGGCGCGTTTGACCTCGAGCAGGCGTTCGGGGGAGCAGGCAAGGCGAAGACTGCCCACTTTCTTCCAGTCGATGGCCTGGCCGGTCTCCTGCTCCAGCTGGTCGTAGAGTTCAACGCTGCGCTGGAGCATCCGGGTCACGTTGCGGGAAGACCGCAATTGTCCGACGAGACCGGCGGCGTGCCAGGTGGCTCCGTGGGTGACCCCGCTTTTCTCCAGGATCACCACGTCCTTTTTGCCCTTGCGCGCCAGATGATAGGCAATGCTGCAGCCGATAATGCCGCCGCCGACAATGACGATTTCGGCATGGGTGCGGGTAGGCATGGAACGGGATCCCTCGCTCGCGGCGGCCTGGAAGGGTGGATTATGGCTGTGGCTTGAACCGCAACTCAAGACGAAGGGCGGCCGGCGAATGCCACTTCCGTGATGCTGTGGTGTCTTGGCAGCGGCTTTTCGGTCGGCTAAACCTCAGCACCATGACCGACAATGAATCCCTGGCCGTGCTGCAGAAAGCTATGCAGGAAGGCCGCGCCGACGTGGCTTTCACGGGCGGCATCACCAACCATCTCGATTTCCCCGGCAATAGCGAGTCGGACAAGGGCCAGTTCATCATCCTTGGCCTTGTGCTGATGCTGCTGGCCTATTGGAAGGGAAGCTGGCTGATCGTGGGGTGCGTGTTCGTCGTGCTCGTTGCGCTCTACTGGCTATTCTGGCGCAAAATCGTGCGGCGGCGCATGCGCAACCGCTTTATCGGCAAGGTCATGGGCGATCTGAAGCTCTGGCGCAAATCCTGGACCTTCAATGGCGTGAAATTGACGGCGGCGGGTCAGGAATGCCTGTCGCCCAAGGGCGATTGGCGCGCTTTTGTAGCCGGGTTGGGCGCTCCGGCCGCCGTCACGCCCGCGCGCTTGAATGGAGCATCGGCCGGTAGCCAGCCCTGAAGGCGGCAACCGTTACCTTCGGCGTCAAAACCTCGACATCGACCTTCGGCCGCTTCTTGCGCTCGTCATAGCCCGCATGGCTCCAGCGCAGCAGGCTCGCGCCACTCACGACCCAGGCGTGGTTATCACGTGGAAGTTTGACGAAGGCGCCGTCGGGTAGTTCCGCGAGCCGGGCGCCGAAGCGGCACTGCTCACGGCCGCCTGGCTGGTGCCGGCTCTCATGCATGATGTCGTCGATTCCAATCGCCCGCAGTTTCGCGCGGTCGTCCCCTGTCGCCTTCGCCCAGGCATCGAGGAAGCGCTGGTAATCGGGCCGCCGGCATTCGCCGCAGGGCCGGTGGCCGGCGGCAAAGGCCGTCGCCTCGTCGAGGAAGAACAGCTCCGTATAGGCATGGGGCTGCATCACCGGCCGCCAGCGTCCTTTGAACTCCAGCAGGCAGGTAACCCAATGGGGATGGCGCCAGTGGGCGATACCTAGGTGGCCCTGCTCGTCATGCAGGATGCCGCGATTACCCATC
>CAZQLF010000040.1:0-11781 GCA_964594035.1 uncultured Rhodospirillaceae bacterium
AGGGGCGCATCGAATGCACGCCGGAACTGTCGAGCACCACCAGCTCGCCCGGCTCCACATCGCGCATATAGTCCGCACCGACGATGTCCAGCGCGCAGGTTTCCGAGGTCAGGATATGGCCGTCGCCAAGCCGGCCGAGGACCAGCGGGCGCACGCCGAGCGGATCGCGCACGCCGATCACCATGTCCTTGGCGAGTGCGACCAGCGAATAGGCGCCCTCGACCTGCTGCAAGGCGGGGATCAGCCGGTCGACCACGCTGCCGCGCAGCTGCGTTGCCATCAGATGGGTGATGACTTCGGTGTCGGTGGTGGACTGGAACAGCGAGCCCCGGCGCACCAGGTCGCGGTGCAGCGTATGCGCATTGGTCAGATTGCCGTTATGGGCGAGGGCAAAGCCGCCGAATTCGAGCTCGGCGAAGAGCGGCTGGACATTGCGCAGCGCCGTCTCGCCGGTGGTGGAATAGCGCACATGGCCGATGACCGAATTGCCCTTGAGCTTGGCCACGATGGATTCGCTGGCGAAATTGTCGGCGACATGGCCTTGGGCGCGGTGGGCATTGAACTGGCGCCCGTCGAAGGCGACGATGCCGACGGCCTCCTGGCCACGATGCTGCAGGGCATGCAAGGCCAGCACGGCGCGGGGGGTGGCCTGCTCGACCCCGAAGATTCCCACAATGCCGCACTCTTCCTTCAGCTTGTCATCATCGAAGGGATTGGTGCGGATCGTCATGCCTATTGGTTGCTCTTGATGAGTTGATCCATGCCCTTGCGTTCGCCGGAGTTATAACCGGAATTGTCCGCCGGTGCAGCGGGTTTCGGCTGGTCCGGCGTCCCGCCAGGGATCAATTGCCCGGTCAGCGCCTGCTCGGCCTGGGTCTTGACCTCGGCCGCGGCCGCGGCACCCTTGTCCAGCGCATCCTTGGGCAGGAGCGAGCGCAGCAAATCCGCACCCTGCGCCACGTATTTAAGCGTGCGTGCGTTTTTTACAATATCGGGTTGGTCTTCCGGTTTCGGCTCCGCCCACTGGAACGCGATATAGGCAAGACACACCAGGACAGCGCCGCGGAGCACGCCGAACAGCAGGCCGAGCGAACGGTCGATGGCGCCGAAACCGCTGGCGCGCACATTGCGGGCGACCATGTGGCTGATCGCCGCGCAGACGATGAGGGTCACAACGAAGATCGTCACCCCGGTCACCCCATCGGCGACCAGAGGCTGGTTGATGTAAGCGCGGGTGAAATCGCGCAGATGGGGCAGGCTGTAGATGGTCACCAGGGACGCCACCACCCAGGCGCCGATGGAGAGCACCTCGCGCACCAGGCCGCGGCTGAAGGCCAGCAAGGCCGAGAACAGGATGACCCCAAGAACGCCGAGATCGACGACATTCACGGGAAACTTGTCCACCCCGTCTTGCTCCCTAGTGCTGCTTACGGGACAGGCGCTCGACCAGCTTTGAGAGGTGGTCGACGGGATGAAGCTGCAGCTTGGTTCCGGCCGGCGCCTTTCTGCGGCTGCCGAGCGGGGGGATCAAGGCGTCGCTGAAGCCCAACTTTTCCGCCTCCCTCAGGCGTTGCTCGATCTGGCCCACGGCGCGAACCTCGCCGCCCAGGCCGATCTCCCCAAACACCACCATCCCGGCGGGGACGGGGCGATCGAAGCGCGAGGATACAAGGGCCGCCGCCACGGCCAGGTCGGCCGCCGGTTCTCCGATTCGCAAGCCCCCGGCGACGTTGAGATACACATCATACCCCCCGAGAGCAAGGCCGCAGCGCGCCTCCAGCACCGCCAGCACCATGGCCAGGCGCGCCTGGTCCCAGCCGACCACAGCGCGACGCGGCGTGCCGGGCGGCGAGGGTGCCAGGAGGGCCTGGATTTCCACCAGCATGGGCCGGCTGCCCTCGATGCCGGCGAAGACCACGGCGCCGCTCACCTCGCCGTGCCGTTCGGCCAGGAAGAGGGCCGAGGGGTTGGGGACCTCCGCCAGGCCCGATTCGGTCATCTCGAAGACACCGATCTCATTGGCCGGGCCGAAGCGGTTCTTGACCGCGCGCAGGATGCGGAACTGGTGGCTGCGCTCGCCTTCGAAGTAGAGGACCGTATCGACCATGTGTTCGAGCACGCGGGGGCCGGCGATCATGCCTTCCTTGGTGACATGGCCCACCAGCAGAAGGCTGAAGCCGCGGCCCTTGGCAAGCCGGATCAGCTCGGCCGCACTGGCGCGGACCTGGGCGACGGTGCCGGGTGCGGAATCGAGATTGTCGACATACATGGTCTGGATCGAATCGACGATGACCATCTCGGGTGCTGCGCCATCCTCCAGGGTTGCAACGATGTCGCGCAGCGAGGTGGCGGATGCCAGCTGCACCTGCGCTTCGGCCAGCCCCATGCGCCGGGCGCGCATGCGCACCTGTTCGATGGATTCCTCGCCGGAAATGTAGATGGTGCCACCGGCTGCCTTGCCCTTGCCGAGGGATGCCGCGACCTGGAGGACCAGCGTGGATTTTCCGATGCCGGGATCGCCGCCGATGAGAAGGGCCGAACCCTTCACCAGCCCACCGCCCACCACGCGATCGAACTCGCCGATGGCACTCGCACGCCGGAGTTCCGGCATCGCCTGGCCGCCCAGGGTGTGCAATTCCATCGACCGCCCGCGTTTTCCCGTCAGGCCCTTGGGCGCGCTCTCCCGAGCGGCTTCCTCGACAATGGTGTTCCATTCCCCGCAATTCTCGCAGCGCCCGCTCCAGCGCGTATAGCTGGCACCACAGGACTGGCAGACGAATCGGGCGGCCGGTTTGGCCATCGTTTAAAGGTATCTCTTAGAGAGGCCGAACGGGCATGACGATGGGGCCTTCGGCCCGCCCGTGGATGAACTGTTCGACATAGGGATTGCCGGAGCGGTCGATCTCGCCGGCCGCCCCGCTCCAGATAATGCCGCCGTCATAGATCATGGCGATGCGGTCGGCGATGTGGCGGGCGCTCACCATGTCATGGGTGATGGAGACGGCGGTGGCCCCGAGATCGCGCACGCATTTGACGATCAGCTTGTTGATCACGTCGCTCATGATCGGATCGAGGCCGGTGGTTGGCTCGTCGAAGAAGATGATCTCCGGCTCGCGGGCGATGGCGCGGGCGAGTGCGACGCGCTTTTGCATGCCGCCGGAAAGTTCCGAGGGGTAGAGCTCGCTCACCTTGTCGTCGAGGCCGACGGCGGCAAGCTTGCGCAGTGCTACCTCCTTGGCGGGTCCTCGCGCCATGCGGTCGCCCTGGATCAGGCCGAAGGCGACGTTTTCCCAGACCCGGAGAGAGTCGAACAAAGCCGCACCCTGGAACAGCATGCCGAACTTGGCACGCACCCGTTCGCGCGCGCTGCGTGAGAGTTTGACCGATTCCTCCTGGTCGATGCGGATGCTGCCCGATTCCGGGCGCATCAATCCCAGGATGCATTTCAGCAGCACCGACTTGCCGGAGCCCGAGCCCCCGATGACGACGACGGATTCACCGGTGCCCACGGAGAGATCGACCCCGCGCAGCACCTTCTTCGGGCCGAAGGATTTGTTCAGGCCGGCAATTTCGATTTTCGGCGCGTTAGACCTCGGCGCGGGGCTTTTTGCCCCGCTGCTTTGGGCGCCGTCAGTTTTGGACTCGTTCGTTTTTTGGGGGGCGGTCATCGCGAGAAGAAGGCCTCGGTCAGGAAGTAGTTGAAGACCAGGATCAGGATCGAGGCGCTGACCACGGCATTGGTGGTGGCAGCACCCACACCCTGGGCACCGCCGCGGGAGTGATAGCCGTGATAGCAGCCCATGAGCGCCACGATGAAGCCGAAGACCGCGGCCTTGGTCAGGCCCGAAACGACGTCCAGCGTCGTGAGGAAATCGATCGTGTGCTTCATGTAGGCCGAGGAGTTGAAGCCCAGCTTGTAGACCGCGATCACATAGCCGCCGAAGACGCCGATGACGTCGGCGACTGCCACCAGGCAGGGCAGGCTGATGAATCCCGCGATCAGGCGCGGCACCACGAGATATTTGAGCGGATTGGTCGAGAGCGTGCTGAGGGCATCGATCTGTTCCGTCACCCGCATGGTGCCAAGCTCGGCGGCCATGGCAGCGCCCACGCGGCCCGCCACCATCAATCCTGCGAGCACGGGGCCGAGTTCGCGGGTCAATGAGACGACGACGATATTGGGAATGGCGGATTCGGCGCTGAAGCGGCTGAAGCCGGTATAGCTCTGCAGGACCAGCACCATGCCGGTGAAGATGGCGGTCAGGCCCACGACGGGCAGGGAGTAATAGCCGACATCGATCATCTGGCGGGCGATCATGCGCAGATAGAAGGGACGGCGCAGCACCCCCGACAGGGATTCCACCGCGAAGATCACGATGCGGCCCGTGACCTCGAACATGGCGAGCACGGTATGGCCGATGGGCTGAAGGAAATTCGCTCTGCTCATGAGTTCACGCGCCCCCGAGATAGACCCGGCGGTAGCGGGGTCCGAGGCTGGTCAGGATTTCATAGCCGTTGGTCTCGGCGAAGACCGCGAGTTCGTCGGGCGACTGTCTAGGCCCCAGCACCTGGACGAGGGATCCGGGCTGGGCCTGGTCTTCCGGCACCGCGCTGACATCCAGGGTGATCAGATCCATGGAAACCCGGCCGACGAGCGGGACCTTCCGATCGCCGATATAGACGACGGCGCGGTTGCCCATGCGCCGCAGGAAGCCATCGGCATAGCCGATCCCCACGGTCGCAACGCGACCGGCTGCACGTACCTGGTGGGTTGCCCCATAGCCGACGCTCATACCAGCTTCGACTTGCCGGGTCTGTAGGATTTTTCCTTCAAGTCGAACGGTTTGGCGCATGGGGTTCGGCTGGTTCGTCAGCGGGTTCAGCCCGTAGAGCGAGGCACCGGGCCGCACCATCTGAAAGCGATAGTCGGGCCCGAGGAAGATGCCGGAGGAGGCGGCGAGGCTCTTGGGTTTTGCTGCGAGGCCAAGGCGTTGGGCCGCTTCGATAAAGTTCTGGAGCTGCTTGCGGTTGAGCGGATTGTCCTGCTCCTCCGAGACGATCAGGTGGCTCATGACGAGCCGGAGGTCGATGCCGGCCAGAACCGAGAGCTGAGCGGATAGTTCGCCCACCTCATGAGGGCCGAGCCCCAGCCGATTGAGACCGCTATCGATATGGAGGGCGGCGGGCTGGCCCTGGCCGGAAGCCGCCCAGGTCTTGACGTCGAGCAGGCTCTTGAGAGACGGCCTGAGGCGGTTGGCGAGGAAGACCGGCGCACTGCCCGGCGGCAGGCCATTCAATATGTATATGTCGGCTGAGGCTTGCGCCTTGCGCAGCGCCACCCCTTCCTCCGGCGTGGCGACAAAGAACGTTTTCACCCCGGCCCGGACAAGCGCATGGGCGACCGGCTCCATGCCAAGGCCATAGGCATCGGCCTTGATCGCGGCGGCGGCTTCGGCGCCCGGTGCAAGGCCCGCGAGCATGCGGTAATTCTCGACCACCGCGCCGAGGTCGACTGTCAGGACCGGGCGGCTATCCGTTTCGAAAGTCTCCGGCATCGTCCAGAAATCAACACCCTGCCGCAGGAAGCGGTGGGCCCCCTGTCTTGTTGGCGGGAGAGGGTGCCGCAAAACGTGGGCCGTTGCCAGAGCGGTCAGTCGAACGCCTGAAGCTGCCCCACCTTCGGCTGCCGCGCCTGTTTGTCGACGACGCAGGCGCGACCCGGCGACACATTTTCTGCGGTGACGCCCAGCGCTGCGATGTCGGAGGGAATGCCACCCCCGAGGGCCAGGCTCGCCGCCAGCCGCGCGGCGGCGGGGCCAGCCATGACGCCGTTGCCGCCCTGGCCCGCCAGCCAGATGAGACAGGGTTCCTCGGGATCAGGGCCGATCACCGGCTCATGGTCCGGAGCGAAGGTTCTCAATCCACCCCATTTATGCCGGATCGCGTTGACGTGCATGGTCGTGCAGCTGTGTATCCGGTCGATGGCGATCGCGACCTCAAGCTCGTCGGCTTGCGCATCGCAGGGCTCCGAGGGCGCCATGTCGACGGGCGAGACCATGATGCGGCCAGCTTCCGGCTTGAAATAGAACGTCTCCGACACATCGAAAGTCATGGGCCACGCATCGATACGGCTGCCGGCGGGCGGATCGAAGGTGACCGCTGTCCTGCGGAACGGCACGACGTTGCGATGGGAAAGCCCTGCGAGGGCGGCAATCTGCCGGACCCAGCCGCCCGCGGCGTTAACGACAACCGGCGCCTCGAACACGGCGCCGGCGCCGACGCGCCACACACTGCCGCGACGCTGGAGGATGTCCACTCTGGCGCGGGTGACCAGACGCCCGCCGCGCACCCGCAGAAGCTTCAGGTAAGCGGAGAGGAGGGTGTTGGTGTCGATGTCCTTGCAATCCGGTTCATAGAGAGCCGCCGCAAATTCGCCCGTTCTCAGCACCGGGCAATATTGCAGCGCCTCCTGCGCCGAGGTGAGGCGATGGTCTGCCCCGCGTCTCGCCAGTTCGGCGGCCTGGGAGACGACCTGTTCCCGCTCGTCCTCGCGCGCCAGAAACAGGGCGCCGCGCGCAGAGACGAGCGGAACATCGCAAAAGCCCGGTGGCGGATTTTCGAGGAAGGCGCGGGAGGCGCTGACGAGGCGGCTCCACAAGGGCGGGCCATAATTCTCCGACATGATCGCTGCCGAGCGGCCGGTGGAGTGATAGCCGGGTGCGGCCTCCATCTCGAGCAGGATGACCTTTGCCTCCAGGCTCAGCTCGCAGGCAACGGACGCTCCGGCGATACCGCCGCCGATGACGATGACGTCGGCAACTTCCATCTTAGTGCCGCTGCGCGAGCTCGAGCTGGTGGGCCTTGACCAGCTCGGCCATGCTGTCGAAGCGGAACTGGCAGGTCGGCATGGTTTGCGGGTTCATCGTGGCACCGAACCCGGCCTGACCGCGGCGCCGGTAGATCCAGCACGACGCCAGAGCGTGCCGGTTGGCCGGTGCATGGTCGTGGAACAGGCTCTCGGCGGTGTGGAGGACTTCCTGCCTGGCGAACCCGAGCCCGGCCAGCCGCGACAGCATGTACTCGAAATTGCGGTCCGACGGCTTGTAGGAGCCCACATCCTCGGCGGTGTAGATCGCGTCGAACGCCACCGCCAGCTTGCCGTTGCTGGCGGCGAAGCTCTCATTGTCGACGTTGGAGAGAATAACGAGCTTGTAGTGCTGTTTCAGATACTGGAGGGCGGCGGGGGAATCGGCAAAGACCGGCCACCGTTTCACGCTCTGCCCGTAAGCTTCGGATTCGGCCCATGACACGGGCACGTTCCACTCCTCAGCGAGGCGGCGGTGGACGATCGCCAGCAGGTCGCGATAGCGGCTGACCGGCGTCTGGGTCTGCTGAAAGGATTCGTGCCGGGCATGCGCCTCGAGGATCGCGTCACGCGAGAGGGCACGCGAAACTCTCCCCGTCAGGGGCTTGAGTGCCTCGATCATTCCCGATTCCCAATCGATGAGCGTGCCGTAGCAATCGAAGGTCAGGACCTTGAAGTCAGTCAGTTTCATGCTGGCGGCTTTCTTCAGCGCGACGCCCTGGCGAAGGCCTTTTCTACGGCATCGGCCAGCCCGGCTAGAGTTGCAAAGTGATAGTGGGGCCTGGTCACCGCGGCGGGCACGGGCGAGCCCCCGAATCCCTTCTTGCCCTTGCGCCGCTCGATCCAGCAAACCTGATATCCGAGAGCTCTGGCCACCCCGATATCGTGGAACTGGCTCTGCGCCACGTGGAGATAGTCGGCCAGCTTGTAGCCGTGGGTGCTCTCCCGGCCGCGGGCATAGGCGAAGAACTGCGGGTCGGGCTTGCAGGTTCCAACATCCTCGGCGGTGACCGTGTCGTCGAAGGGCTGTTCCAGGGTTCGGGCGAAGTGGCCAAGGGCCCAGTTGTCGGAATTCGTCATGGCCACCAGCCGGTAGCGTTTGCGCAGGCGCTTCAGGGCCTCGACGGAATCGGCAAAGGCTGGCCAGTCGGGAATTGAGGCATGAAGTGCATCGATGTCTTTCGCGCCGTGGGGCAGGCCGAATTCCTTCGCCATCGAGCGATAGATCGGGGCCAGCATCGCCGGAAACGGCAGGCCGGGCGTTCTCTCATGCTCGGCCGCCTCCGCCGTGCCGAAGCCGAGGAGAATCGCTTCGTTGCCAATCTTGATGCCGCCCTTTGCTGCGATCGGGCGAATGCAGTTCACGATACCGGTTTCGAAATCGATCAATGTGCCGACGACATCGAAGGTGAGAATCTTGCGATCGCGGAGATCCATTGGACGGGCCTTCTCCTTTGGGCGGAAGGGCGGACACTAAGCCCGGTTCGTTCGCGCAAAAAAACGATAATTCAGATATTATGATCGAAATTTGTCATGGGCGAAGGCGCCCACGACATGCCTTTCATCCAATTTGATGACGGTTGAGGCCCGCCGGGCTCCCGCCATCGAGAATTTGCCGCCAGCAGCCCGGTTCAGAGAGAGTTGTCATGTCCGCAAGGCTTACCCAAAGACTGGATATCGATTCCCTGCGCGCGCTCTGCGCCATCGAGGATCACGGCGGGGTCACCCGCGCGGCGGCCTTTCTCGGCCTGTCGCAATCGGCGGTCAGCCACAAGATCAAACGGCTGGAAACGAGCCTCGAGACCGACCTGCTGTCGCGCCGTCCGGGTGCGGCGCTGTTCACCGATGCGGGCCAGGACCTGTTGGTCTACGCCAAGCGCATTCTCGATATCCATGACGAGGCGCTGCTCAGCCTATCGAAGACACCGCTCCAGGGAAAGATAAGCCTCGGCATGACCGAGGATACGACCTGCAGCGATCTTTCACGGATCCTCGGCCGGTTCACGCGGCTTCATCCCGGAGTGTCGGTGCGCATGCAGGTGCATATGAGCCTGACGCTGCGAAGCATGCTGGCCAAGGGAGAGATCGATATCGCCATCATGCAGATATTCAGGCATGAGGTCCGGCCTTCCGACACGGTGCTGTCCGAGGAACGACTGCTCTGGGTGAAATCGGCGGATTTCAAGCTCGATGCAAGCCGGCCGGTTCCCTTCCTGTCATTCGACGAGCATTGCTTCTATCGGCGCTGGGCCTTCGATGTCGGGCAGGAGAACGGCGCTGTTTTCGAGACAATCCTCGAATGCACGAGTGCAGCCGGCATTGTCGCGGGGATCTCCGCAAGCCTTGGCGTGGCTCTTCTCGGCGAGCGTCACCTGCGCCCCGAGATGCAGGTCATCAAGGATCAGTTCCCGGCGCCGCCCGACATGGCCTTCGTGGTGCGCGTCGCCCGCAGGGCGCGCAACAAGGCTATCGATGCGCTGGTGGCGGAAATAGCTCATGACGCTGCTCGTCATGGGGCGCTGCGCGTTGCCTGACGCTGCTCGCTCGCGAGTGGCCGATTGCCGGCGAACAGTTTGCCTTCGTTTGCAAGTCTGTAATACCGGCCTCGGGGCGTGTTTGGGCGCCGCACAAAACCCTTGCCCGGACAAGGGTGCGATATGGCATTGTTTTGCCGAGACCAATCGGGAGCGAGAACTTCCAGCAGGACGTTTCCACCCAAAACAAAGGATGAGCAACCATGCCAGCCAAGAAAAAGCCGGGTATCGTTTTCGCGCACGGGCTTTGGGCCGATGGCTCATGCTTCCAGAAACTGGTCCCGGCACTGCAGGCCGATGGCCATGAGGTCATGTGCTCCCAGCACGGGCTCGATTCCCTGAAAGGCGATGTCGACTGCGTGAAGCGCTGCTTCGGGCAGGTCAACAATCCCGTGGTGCTTGTCGGTCACTCCTATGGCGGTACATTGATCACCCATGCGGGCATGGATGACCGTGTCGCAGCCCTGGTCTATATCGCCGCACTGGCGCCCGATGAATCCGAGACCTCGCAAAGCCAACTGCAGAAATACTCGGTCACCGAGGTCTTCTCGCATATCGAGGTGACCGACGGGCGCATCTGGCTGAAGCCGGATGGATTGCCAGCTTTCTGCGGCGATCTTTCGCCGGCGGACCAGAAGCTCGTCTGGGCGACTGGGGCCGTGCCGGTGCCCGACCTGTTCACGCAGAAGCTCGATGGTGCCGCGTGGCGCTCAAAGCCGAGCTGGTACATTGTCGCCGCCGCAGACAAGACGGTGCCGCCCGCGCTTGAACGTGATTCCGCCAAGCGCATGAAGGCGACCACCATCGAACTGAACTCCAGCCATGTGCCGATGCTTTCCCAGCCCCAGGCCGTGCTCGAGGTCATCCGGGCTGCCGCAAAAGCGGTTGAGGATTCCTGAACGCAGGGCCGTTGAGAAAATATGTGGCGCGCGTTGTCCATGCGGGCTGAGCGCTGCATAATTGACGAAGGTTCCCAGCAACTGGCGCCCATTGGCTCGTCATGATCGCTCTCCGGATTAATGGCCAGACCCAGAATGTGGACGTAACGCCCGACACCCCGCTGCTGTGGGTTCTGCGCGACGTGCTCGGCCTGACCGGCACGAAATTCGGCTGCGGCATCGCGCAATGCGGGGCCTGCACCGTGCATATCGATGGCAAACCGGTTCGCTCCTGCATGCTGCCGGTCGGCGCAATCGGAGAGCGGCCGGTCACCACCATCGAAGCCGTGGGCGATACGCCGAACGGCGCAAAGATCCAGAAAGCCTGGCTCGACCTCGAGGTTGTGCAATGCGGTTATTGCCAATCGGGCCAGATCATGTCGGCGGTGGCACTGCTCAATTCAACGCCGACGCCAGACGACAGCGATATCGATGCAGCGATGGCCGGCAATATCTGCCGCTGCGGCACCTATGTGCGCATTCGCGCGGCGATCAAGAAAGCGGGCAGCGTGAGCTGATGGCCCGCATCGTGTCCAACAAAGGCATCGGGGTATCCCGCCGCGCGGTGCTGGCCAGCGGTGCCGCAGGTGCACTGATCCTGGGCTTCCGGATTCCGCTCGCGGCGGCAGCCGATGGCGAGCTGGCGCCGAACGCCTTCATCCGGATCGGCAGCGACGACAAGGTCACGCTGGTCATGCCCCAGGTCGAGATGGGGCAGGGAACCTATACCTCGATCTCCATGATGATGGCCGAGGAGCTCGATGCCGATTTTGCCAAAGTCGTGGTCGAGCACGCACCGCCCGACGAAAAGCTTTATGCCAATCCGATGCTGGGCGTGCAGGCGACGGGCAATTCCAATTCCATCCGCGCCTTCTGGAAGCCGTTGCGCCTTGCCGGTGCCACAACGCGCGCGATGCTTGTTGCAGCCGCAGCACAGCAATGGAGCGTGGATGCCTCCACCTGCACGACGGCGAACAGCGTTGTCACCCATGCCGGCAGCGGCCGTAGCCTCGGTTATGGCGCCCTGGCAGCGAGTGCCGCTGCCCTGACCCCACCGAAAGAGGCTCCCCTCAAGGATCCGGCCAAATTCACGCTGATCGGCAAACCGCTCAAACGGCTGGATACGCCGGACAAGGTGAACGGGCGCGCGGTGTATGGCATCGATGTCATGCCGGCGAGCGTCAAGTTCGCCACGCTCGCGGCTTCGCCCGTTCTCGGCGGCAAGGTTGCCCATGCCGATAACGACAAGGCGCTTGCTGTTGCCGGCGTGCGCCAGGTCGTGGTGCTCGACGATCTTGTCGGCGTGGTCGGCGACCATATGTGGGCCGCGAAGAAGGGGCTCGCGGCACTCGGTGTCACCTGGAACGACGGGGCGAACGGCCAGGTCGATTCAGCCCGCATCTGGGACGAGCTCCGCAAGGCCAGCGCCACGGAAGGTCTCGTG